>JBQTKE010000509.1:0-7729 GCA_052386435.1 Myxococcaceae bacterium | reverse complement strand
CCGCACCACGTGGTGCGAGTTGTGAAGCACGGTGAGGCCCATCTTCCGCACCGCGTCTTCCCAGCCGAAGCCGTCGTAGTAGTACTCGTGGTTGCCAGTGACGAAGAATGCGCCGTCGGTGGCCTTGAGGTCGGCAAGCGGAGCAACCTCGTCCCTCAAGGCGTCGACATGACCGTCAATGAGATCTCCGGTGACAGCGATCGCGTCCGGCTTGAGCGCGTTCACCTGATTCACCATGCGTTGCAAAAACGCGCGACCCAACGTCTGCCCAATGTGAATGTCGCTGACCTGGACGATCCGATAACCCTCCAGCTCCGGAGGAAGAGCCACGATAGGAACACGCACCTTCTCAACGTGTGGCTTTCCACGCGCGGAGACAACGCCGAGCAGAACCGCGAGTGTCACCAAAGCCACCGCGAGCGCCGCCTCGAGTTGACCGACGGTGAGTCGATCCGCGAACGCCGTGGGCCACACCGCGGTGCCGAAGACGCGCAGCAGATCCAGCACTGGCAAGGTCACGATCAAGAACGCGAACGCGCCGATCCACAGATGCGAGATCCAGGCGCTGATCACCGCCAGGCTCCGTTGCGCACTGCGCGCGAATCCAAGTCCCAGAAAGACACTCAGGAGAAATCCGCCCAGCACCAGCCAGCCCAGCACCGCGCTGAAACCCGTGATGCCTGCCTGAGTGATGAGCCGCGTGCCGACGTAGTAGTGCAGCGCGACGACGAGCAGCAACGGGATGCTGGCGAAGAGCAACCGGCCGATAGGAAAGGACGGAGGACGACGGGGCGCTGCGTCAGCGTCGGGTGAGCCTGCCACTGGGGAACCTCCTAGCGGTTGCTTCAGGGATAATGCCGAGCGTGCGGCCATGCCCGACAACCGGGAGCGCCCGAGAGTGTACTCGCCCTTGAAGCAGTCAGCGCAGAACACCTTGGCGGCTGGGGTGTTCTCGAAGCGGATGAATCGCAAGGGCCCAACCATCGCGCTCGCGGTGTCACTTCTGCTCCACCTCGGGCTGGGGCTCTTTCTCCGCTCGAGGCCCGCTCCCACGCCCCTCAGACCCGTCGTTGCCCAACGTCCCTTCCAGCTGGAGGTTCTGTACGACGACGCAACACCTCGAACTCCTCCGCCCCCGACAGAGCCAACGCGACAAGAAGGCGCGGGGTCGCTTGGCGAACGAAGTGTCGGTCAGCGCGCGGCCGCAGGAGAGACGTTGGGCCGCGAAGATTTGCGTCGAGGAGCTTCGACCACTGGCGTGAACGCGGAGGCTGGAGGAATCCCACTGCCCTCTCTGCGCGGGCCTGATGGGCGAAGTGCGGTGGCAAATCCCGGGAGGACGCTTCACCCAGGAGAGGGCACCGGTGATTCGTTGGCTCAAGAAGGCGAACGCGTCCGAGGCCGAGTGCAAGACTTCGCCGAGGGTCAGCTCGCGGCGACGCGGCTGTCGGATGGGAGCTACCACACGTACTTCACGCAGTTGCGGCACGCACTCGAGGAGAGCGTCGCCTCGCCTCCGCCCTTTCGCGCGAACAACTTCGGTCAGTCGCTGGTTCGCAATTACACGCGTTCCATGCGGGCGTTCGGCGCCACGGGGAATCCGTCGCTCACAGCCGATGGCAGGACGGGGGATCCACTGAACCCATCGCGGTTGGCGCAGGAGCGGAGTGGACTGGTGGATCCCACCGCGACGATGGTCGCGCAAGGCAACGCCCTTCGCCAAGCCGCGGGAGAAGGTGCCGCGCCCGCTCTGGTTGCGATTGTCGATCTGTATCAAGGCCCCAACGGCGAGCTCCGCCGTATTGAGCTCTCACAGCCTTCAGGCGTTCCCGAGTTTGATCGCTACGTGATGAATGAAGCGCCCAAGGCGCTGGGGAGTCTCGTGCCCCCGCCACCCGAAGCACTGCACGGAAAAACTGAACAGCGCACGACCTGGGCCTTCGAGGGGCGCGTGGTCTACCTGCGCCACGTGCGCGACATGGACTTGAAGAAGGACGCTTGGTACCTGGCGCTCGCCGCACCTGCCGCAGCGCTCACGGGAAGTTTCGAGGAAACCACCGGGGACGTTCAGGTCGTGGATCTGAGAAACCCCAGCTACCGCTGCACCGTGAGACTGCTCCGCGTCTATTAGGCAAGGTCGCGCGCGTTCACAGCGTAGAACCAGCGCTCGCGCATCAGCTCTCGCAACTTCGTCTTAGGAACGCAAAGCAACTGAAGACTGTCTTCCCACTCGCCCAGGACAACCACCGCCGCGGCGTTGAGATCGTCTTTCAAGAGATCATTTAGGTTGTGCACCAGACCTTCTGTATCACGCACGTCCCAGCGCTCTTCGCGTCCTTGATACGAAACGATCAGCTCCGGATGCGGCCGATCACGGACGTCCACGACTCGAAGCGTTCGTGCGGTCCCGCCCATCCGCTCACACAGAGTGCCGATGAGCTCATCCGGACGTACGTCGAACGCCACGGAGAGACCTCCGCGCAGCGCGCCCTGATCGCAAAGCTGCAGCAGGGTCCCCGCCACCTCGTCGAACCCGTCGTTCAGCAGGCCATATTTGAGCAAACCCTTCGGCACTGGCTGGTCCTTTACCAGAGGGATGAATAGCCTGCTCGCGCCGTGTCCAAAGCCTTCACCTCTTCATACGTGGCCACCAGCGACGGTTTGTGCTGAGGCAAATCACGGCTGACGCCGCAGAGTCGCTTGAGGCGAATCACCGCACTTACCGGATGCCGGCACCTAGCGTCCTCGGTGCGCAAAGAAGGAAGACCGCGCTCACCAGGTCTTCACGCCGCGGCGCCACAGCGTCTTCTCTCGCTCAGCGCCCATCTCGTAGTACTCGACCCAGCGACCGTGTTTGCGCCCACCGCGGTACTCGCCTTCCTCCGCCTTCACTCCGTTGGCGTAGAAGCGCAGGTACTTGCCGTGTCTGGAGCCGTCCGCGAGCTCGCACCAGATCTCCTGACCGCGCGGAGGGAGCGCTCCCACCACCCGTCCGTTCTCCGGACAATCCAGTGGACCCGTGTCCTCCATCGCGGTGTCGACCAAGCCCGCACCACCCGTCGCAGGCTCCGCGACCTCGACTGGCGGCGGCGCGGCACGTTCCGGGTGTCTCGCGGCGACGGCCGGCGCGGCGCCCGTCGACGAAGGCACCGAAGGCGCCGGCTGCGACGGAGCAGGGGCTGGGGGCTCTTCGTCAACGAGCAGCTCTTGCGCCACGGCGGGAGAAGCGGAAGTGTGCACCGTCTGTTCACGCCCACCGCTCTGCTTGGACTTCGAACTCGACTCCTTACCGCGAGACCTCTCCGAACCACGCGAAGACCTCCGCTGCCGCTCGCGCTCAACCGGACCGTCCTCCATCACCACCGCGAACGACTCATCCGTCTGCTGCGCCAACGCGCGCTGCGAGAGTGACGTGGTCTCGTTCACGCCTGAGTGCCGAGTCTCCGCCTCGGCGCGACGTGCCACCGTCTCCCGCTCTTCTTCGAGCGCACGGCGCAGCGCCTCTGCTTCGCGCTCCGACTCAAAGGCAGCTAGTCGCGGCAGCAGCTTCTCGCGCGTGCTCGCCGGCGGTGGCGGCATCACCAACGACGCGGTCCGCAGCTTCGCTTCCTCGACCTTGAGCTGCTCTTCCAGCTCATGCAGCCGCAGCTCACTCTCCGGACCGCTTACGCCCACCAGCATCCGCGCGCTGCCCAAGATCGCCTTCGCCACGTTCGGCTCTTTCTGCTCGAGCGCGAGCTGCGCTTCATCGAGCAGCGACGACAGGGCGACTGTCTCCAGCTTCTGCGTGTTCGCCGCCAGCGGAGGCGGCTCATGCTGGCGGCGGCGCAGCGTGACGATTCCGCCGACGATCGCCGCGAGGAAGAGCGCGCCCAACAAGAACGGCATCATCACCGGCGCACGCCGCGCGTTGACCGGTGCCGCCACGTCAAGGTCGAAGGATGTCGGCGAGGACACCGAAGAAACCGACGCGGCCGAAGCTAGGGAGACCGAAGACGCGGACGTCCGCTGCCGCAACCCCTCCGTTGCCAGCGGCGGCGAAGGGACGGCAAAGCGCCCGGAGCTCATCGAATCGCCCACGCACGCGTTGCCCACCACCGCGCTGTTCTCCACGTCCGGGAAGAGCTCGCGAATGTGGCTGCGCACCGACCAATGGGTAATCGCGGTCGTCCCTCGCGCGAGATAACGCTCGAGCGCGTGGTGCAGCTCTTGCGCGTCCGGACAGCGATCCGCTGGGTTCGGGGCCATCGCCCACAGCACGATGTCCTCGAGCTCGCTGGGATAGCCGGGTACGCAGTCGGACGGCTTGGGGTACTTGCCTTCAGACGCCGCGCGAATCACATCCGCGTCGGAGTCACCGCCGTACGGCAGGTGGAACGTGGTCGCGTAATAGAGGCAAACGCCCGCGCCGAAGATGTCCACGCGGTGATCAAACGCCGTGGGGCTGTTGAACTGCTCCGGCGCCATGAAGCGCAGCTTCCCTTTGACCGTCCCCGCGTGGGTGAGCTGCGCCCGGCCACGCGCGCGCGCCACACCGAAGTCGACCAGCTTGGGCGTCCCTTCCGGCGAAACGATGATGTTCTGGGGGCTCACGTCGCGGTGAATGAGCCCCATCCCCTGCCCGGACACGTCCAGCGCGTTGTGCGCGTAGTACAGCCCTTCACAGACGCCCGCCATCACCTTGGCGGCGATGGGAAGATTGGGTCCGCCGCGTTTGCGCTGCTGGCGGATCAGTTGGCTGAAGGTAGGCCCACGCACATATTCCATGGCGATGTGGGGCACGCCGCTGAGCTCGTCGACCTCGTACGTTTGAACGATGTTGGGGTGACAGAGGTTCGCTGCGACCCGCGCCTCTTCGAAAAACATTTCGACGAACTCAGGATCTTCGCAAAGCTCCGCCCGAATCTGCTTGAGCACGACGACTTTGTCGAAGCCGCCACGGCACGAGAGCAGACACTTGTAGACCTCTGCCATTCCGCCTGCGCCAATCTTGCGCAGCACCGTGTACTTCCCAAGCCGAGGGGATTCGCTCACTGGCGTCTCCCTCCCTTCAAAGATTTCAGCTGGGTGACCCCGGAGAACAATCGGCCGGGTGACGTCCAATCAAGTCGGCCGCCAAACTCTACACTGGTATCGCGGCGCGCAAGGTGATCGTCTTCCGTACTCTGAGTCCTACTCACTCCCAGTGCTAGGCCGGTGTGGGTCAGAAGCCAAGGACGCGGCTTCTCCATCGTGGCCCAGGAGATGCGCAACCTCGCTGAGGGCTCCAAGCGCGCCGCCGCCGAAGTGCACGGCATCTTGCGCGAGCTTCAGGAAGGGATCGCCAAGACAGTGACTGACTCAGAAGAAGGTCAGGACCGCGCCGTCTCAGGCGACGCGTTGGCGCAGCGCTGCGCCGAACAGATTCACGAGTTCTCGCAGACCATGATCACCGCGGTGGCCAGCGTGGGCCAGCTCTCCACTGTCTCCACGCAGCAGAACGACGCGATGCAGGAGCCGACCCGGGCCGTGGAGAGCGCCCGTGCTGAGAGCGTGCGGCAGGAGATCGCTGCCACCGAGGTCCGCAACATCTCAGTGAAATTGGTTCCAGCTCTCCGGAGATCTCCTCCAGACGCTGTCGCAGACGCTGTCGACGAAATCTGCGTCGACCTAAAGCTCCCCGAAGAAGCAGCCCCTGTCCTCTCATCCGAACGAGAGGCCCGCCTGTGCTATCGCTCGAGGTAATGCCTTCCCCGCCGGTAAGTCCATTCCACCCAGCGCCCGGCCTGACCCACCCTCACGCGCAGACCGTCTTCGCGACGCTGGTGCGAAAGGGCGCTCGTCCGCCGCTGCGCCGAGAGCGCTGGGAGACCCCCGACGGAGACTTCCTCGACGTTGATCTCCTCGAGAAGAATCCAACCGCTCCGACCGTGATCGTCCTCCACGGCCTCGAAGGCTCGTCCGAAGCCGGCTACGTGGTGGAGATCCTGCGAGGTGCCGCCGCGCGAAACTGGAACGCGTGCGCGCTGAATTTTCGCGGCTGCAGTGGCGAGCCGAACCGCTTACCCATCTCCTACCACTCGGGAGCTGTGGACGATCCGCGCTGGGTCCTGCAGCAACTTCGCGATCGAGCTCGTGGCTCGCTCTACGCGGTCGGCTTCTCGCTGGGCGGAAACGTGTTGCTCAAGCTCCTCGCTGACACCGGCGACTCCTCGCTGCTCACGCGGGCCGCGGCGATCAGTGTCCCGTTTGATCTCGCGCGCTGCGCTCAGCACCTCGATCGACCCGGAGACTTTTGGACGGGAATCTACCGACGACGCTTCCTTCGGACCCTCAAAGCCAAAGCACTCGCGAATGCGCGACGCCATCCCGGCCCCATTCGCGTAGACAGAGTTCGTGCCGCGCAAAGCCTGTGGGAGTTCGACGACGCCGTGACCGCGCCACTCCACGGCTTCGCCAGCGCCAAGGACTACTACGCCAAATCTTCCTCTGGTCCCATGCTGGATCGCATTCGGCGTCCCACGCTGTTGATCAGCGCCAAGGACGATCCCTTCACCCCCTTCCCGATTCCCCCCGCCGCGGAGAGCAACCCGCTTTTGAGCGTGCTCAATCCTCCACACGGAGGCCATGTGGGCTTCGTGGGTGGCACCCTGCTCCGGCCACGCTACTGGGCGGAAGAACAGGCACTCTCGTTTCTCGACGCCGCGACTGACTAAACGACTCACGCTCGCGTCGGCTATCGTCGCGCCGACTCCTTTCTTCGCTCAGCCCAGAGGTCCACTCCACATGAAGCTCCAAGCGTTCTGGTTGGGTTGTCTGCTCGCGGCGCCCAGCGCTTTCGCCGGCATTGACGCCACCTATGACGTTGAGGCCAAGACCAAGTGGTCTTACCGAGTCATCTCCGAAGGCCCGCGCGCGCGCTTCGAAGTCGAAGGCGGACCTGCTCCGTTCCCTCGCTTCGTCACCGACAATGCGAAGAAGGAGATGTCGTGGGTCTCGCCCAAAACCAACAACTGCTACCGCTTGGCCTTCGGTGATGAACGCAAGCTGCAGGTCCTGGCATTGGAGCGGTTCCGCAAGGACGCGCAAGACAAGTTCGACGGACCCGGACGCGAGGAGATGCTTAAGCGCGTTCAACAGGCCATCGACAACGCCAACAAGCCGAAGCTCGCGGAGACGCGCACGCTGACCTGGGTGCGAGAGGACAACCTCAACGACTTTGCCTGCGAACGCTACTCCGTGAGCGGAGGCGGAGAGATGTGCCTGCAGCTCAAAGGCGCTGCGCCTAAAAAGTTCGAGATCATCACCACCGGAGAGTGGTGGCGCAGCACCCAGTCGTTCATGGAGAAGGACCGGCTTCCCGTGGAGGTCATCACCACCGCTTCGGATGGCTCCGCGATGAAGGCCACGCTGCGCAAGGTGGAGCGGCGGAAGATTGACGCGCAGACCTTCGTGCTCGGGACGAAATGTCTCCCGGGTTTGGAGATCACGAAGGAAGCGCCGGACACGCCTTAGCCGGCACGGTCTTCGAGCGAGCGCGTCCAGAGCAGAATGCAGCCCACGAAGACCGCGAAGAAACCGCCCGCGCCGAAGAGCGAGAGCACCTGCGAGAGCGGAACTTCCGGCGTGACGACCGACGCCGCCTTCGCCCAGACGATTGTGCTGGTCATGCTCAGAATGAGCGCCACCCCGCCGACGTAGACAAAGACGTTGTTGCTCAAGCCGCTTCTCCCGGTGGGAACGAGGTGCC
>JBQTKE010000508.1:0-9438 GCA_052386435.1 Myxococcaceae bacterium | reverse complement strand
GTGCGGGCTGCACCCGGAACATTGATCATGGATCTCGATTTCCCCATCGCGCTGAGACTCAAGGACCGCCCCGTGCTCGTCGTGGGCGCGGGCAAGATCGCTGAAGGCCGCGTGCATCAACTGCTCGAAGTCGGCGCGCGGGTCTCCGTGATCTCTCCCGAAGCTACCGAGGCGCTACGCGGCAATCCGGCGGTGCGCCTCTCCCTGCGGCCGTATCAACTTGGCGATTGCGCCGGCGCGTTCATCGTCTTCACCGCGTCGAACGATCGCGCGGTCAATGAAGCCGTGGTGCACGAAGCGCGCGAGCGAGGAATTCTCGTCAACGCGGCGGACGCTCCGGAGCTCTGCGACTTCTACGTTCCGTCCATTGGTCGCAACGGAGCGGTCACCGTCGCGGTCTCGACCGCGGGTCAGGCACCTGCGCTGGCCCGAGTGCTTCGCGGAAAGATCATGAAGGCGATCACCGCGGACGCCGGACGCGTCGCGAGCTTGATTGGCCGCCTGCGCAAGCTTCTGCCTTCTGGAGCTGAGCGAACCGAGCTGTTCAACGCGCTGGCGCAGAGCGTGAATCTTGAGACGGAGCTCCTCATGCAAACCCACTCCAAGCAAGGCGGCGCGATCCGGAGATCACTGCTGCGCCGCTGGCGTGCTCGACGGGACGAAACATTCGACAAAACAGGAGCGCGACCATGAGCCGTCACGCACTCGGCGCGGTGTACCTCGTCGGCGCGGGTCCTGGGGATCCAGGGCTGCTCACGCTCAAGGCGGTGGAGCTGCTCGGCAGAGCGGACACAGTGCTCTACGACCGCCTCGTCCACCCAGACAGCTTGCGCCACGTCCGTCCAGGCGCGCGGCTGATCTTCTGCGGCAAGGAAGGCGGCGGAGCTCAGGTCACTCAAGAAGAGATCCACACGACGCTGATCGCACAGGCGCGCTTGGGCCGGAGCGTGGTTCGACTCAAGGGCGGAGACCCCTTCGTCTTCGGACGCGGCGGAGAGGAAGCGCTCGCGCTGGTCAAGGCGCGCATTCCCTTCGAGGTCGTGCCGGGCGTTTCCAGCGGCTGCGCAGCTCCCGCGGCGGCCGGCATTCCAGTCACCCACCGAGGCATCAGCGCCGCGGTCACCTTCGCCACCGCCCACAGCACGCGCGAAGAGCCGGACTGGGAGCACCTCGCGCGATCTCCCACGCTCGTGCTGTTCATGGGTGGCCAAAGACTCAAGGCCATCACCGCTTCTCTGATTCGAGCAGGTCGCTCTGCGTCGACACCGAGCGCGCTGATTGAGGCGGGGACTTGGGAGCACCAGCGCGTGTTTGAAGGCCGACTCGATCAGATCGCGGCGCTGGCCGAGAAGCACGCGGTCGGCTCCCCCTCGCTGCTGTTGATCGGTGAGGTCGCAGCGCTGCGCTCGGAGCTCGCGGGCTGGAACAACCTGAAGACAGAGCAGGCGGGACGCAGGACACCGCGCGCCCGTCCTGCGCGGAGGGCCTCACCATGAGCACGCTCACCCACTTGCAGCGGCTGGAAGCCGAGAGCATTCAGATCATCCGCGAGGTCGCCGCGGAATTTCAGAATCCGGTGATGCTCTACAGCATCGGAAAGGACTCACAGGTCCTGGTGAGGCTGGCGATCAAAGCCTTCCATCCAGCGCCACTCCCTTTCCCGCTGCTTCACGTCGACACGACTTGGAAGTTCCGCGACATGTATGCGTTCCGCGATCGCTTCGTCGCGGAGCAAGGGTTGCGGCTGATCGTCTACCGCAACGAACAGGCCCTCAAACAGGGCATTGATCCGTTCACCTACAGCAGCCAGAAGTACACGCACGCGATGAAGACGCAGGCGCTGCTGCAAGCGATCAACGATTTCGGTTTCGACGCGGCGATCGGCGGGGCGCGACGCGATGAAGAGAAGTCTCGAGCGAAGGAGCGCGTCTACTCGTTTCGCGACAGGGCGGGGCAGTGGGATCCGAAGCACCAACGCCCAGAGCTGTGGAACCTCTACAACGGCCGCGTCGACAAGGGCGAAACCATCCGCGCCTTCCCGCTCTCCAACTGGACGGAGCTCGACGTCTGGCAATACGCGTGGCACGAAAAGCTCCCCCTCGTTCCGCTCTACTTCGCGGCGGAGCGGCCAGTCGTCGAGCGCGGCGGCAATTGGATCATGGTCGACGACGAGCGCATGCGTTTGCGGCCAGGCGAGCATCCAACCCTGAAGCGCGTCCGCTTCCGCACCTTGGGCTGCTACCCACTCAGCGGCGCGATCGAATCCGACGCGGTCACCATCCCGGACATCCTCCGCGAGATGCTGCAGACCCGCCATTCCGAACGGCAAGGCCGAATGATTGACCACGACGAAGACGGCTCCATGGAGATGAAGAAACGCGAGGGGTACTTCTAATGGCGAGCACCGCAGCGCCAGCGCTCAGTCCTGATCAAGTCGACGCGTCTCTCGAGGCGCAGCAGAACAAAGAGCTCGTTCGTTTCGTGGTGGTCGGTTCGGTCGACGACGGAAAATCCACCTTCATCGGCCGGCTGCTCTACGAAACGCACGGCCTCTACGACGACCAAGTCGCGCAAGTGAAGCGCGCCTCCAAGCAGGGTGGGGACGAGGTCGACTTCTCGCTCTTCACCGACGGGCTCAAGGCCGAGCGTGAACAGGCAATCACCATCGACGTCGCGTACCGCTACTTCTCCACCCAGCAGCGCAAGTACATCATCGCGGACACGCCGGGACACGTTCAGTACACGCGCAACATGGCGACCGGAGCATCGACCGCGGACGTCGCGGTCATCCTCGTTGACGCGCGCCACGGCCTTCTCCCTCAGGGACGAAGGCACGCGTACATCGCTTCGCTGCTCGGCATCCCCGAGCTGATCGTCGCGGTGAACAAGATGGATCTCGTCGGCTACGACGTAGCGGTCTTCGAAAGCCTGCGCACCCAGTTCGCGGTCTACGCGCAGAAGCTCGGGTTTCGCGGCGTCTACTTCGTCCCGGTCAGCGCGAGGCTCGGCGACAACGTGGTGACGCCCAGCGAGCGAATGCCTTGGCACCGCGGCGGCACGGTGCTGGAGCGGCTGGAGACGGTGCAAGTACGGCGAGACTCAGAAGCAGAGAAGTGGCGCTTCCCCGTACAGTACGTTCTGCGTCCGCACCTGGACTACCGCGGCTTCGCAGGTCAGGTCGCCTCCGGCAGCGTGGAGGTGGGAGATGAAGTCGTGGTACTTCCCTCTGGTCGGCGCACGCGCGTGAAGGCGATTGAGGTCTACGAAGGTGGGTTGCAACAGGCAGCGGCGCCGCGTTCAGTGACCCTGCGCTTGGCGGACGAAGTGGACGTGAGCCGCGGCGATCTCCTCGTTCGTCCCAGCGAGATCCCGAAGCTTCGAAAGCAACTCGACGCGCGGATCATCTGGTTCTCGGAGAGCCCACTCGACCCGTCGCGCGACTACCTGCTCAAGCATGGAGCCCGGATCGTCCCCGCGCGCGTGGAGAAACTGCACTCACGCACAGACCTGGAGACGCTGCAGCCAAGCCCCGCGCGCGAGCTCGCTCAGAACGACATTGGCCACGTCACCTTGGATCTGCGCAGGGCCATCGTCGCCGACGCGTACGAGGAGAACAGGCAGACCGGAGCGTTCATTCTGGTGGATCCGCTTACCAATGGCACGCTCGCCGCGGGATTGATCCTCGACGTGGAAAACGGAGCGTCCGTTCTCACTGAGGAGGACGCGTCGTCGATCACCGCGGAGACGCGCGCCAAACGCCTGGGCCACCGCGCAGCGATCGTCGCTGCGCCCAACCCCCACGCGCTGGAGAAGGCGTTGTTCGACGAAGGGCTCTTCTCCGCGGTGGCACAGACCGCACAGGAAGCACTCGCGCTCGCCGACGCGGGACTCATTGCAGTCGTGCGAAGTGATCAACCGCTGTCGTTGCTCAAGACCCGCACTCACTCGCTCATCGAGGGCAACAGCGACCTCGCGGCGACGCTAAAGACCATCCGCGCAGCCGTTTGACCGCAGCGCAAACGGACCACAGGCTGCCCGTCGCGGCTCTGTTGTCATGGACCGGCGAACGCCCTCTTCGCCGACGCCTAAACGCGCAGGATCCAGTTGTCGACTCGCCCGCGGGGCCACTTGCTTGCTGTGGCCTTTTACCGCCGAGGGCTTTAAGACACGCGCCTCATTCACTCAGGAGCAGAGAAAACGATGAAGAACGTGTTGATCGCAGCAGTCCTTTTCACCTCCACCGCGTTCGCCGCGGACGCTGGAACCCCCGCCGCGCCCGCTGCTCAGGGCCCCAAGGGCGTTCGCGGAGACATCCTGTTCTGGCTCCACGACGCGGAGTCGAAGCTGGTACAGCTGGCAGAAACGATCCCGGAAGGGAAGTACAAGTGGAAGCCGGCGAAGGAGTCCCGGACCACCACGGCCGTCTTCATGCACGTGGCCAGCGCCAACTTCGGCATCCCGCACTTCGCGGGCGTTGCCACGCCGGAAGGGTTCAACCACGAGACCTACGAGAAGTCGCTCACCAAGAAGGCGGACGTGGTGAAGGCGCTCAAGGACTCCTTCGTGCACGCGACCACCGCGCTGGAGAAGACGGCGGACGCTGATCTGGAGAAGCAAGTGGAGTTCTTCGGTCAGAAGAGCTCCGTGCGCGGCGTTTGGTTGCTGGTCCTCTCCCACGCCCACGAGCACCTGGGCCAGGCGATCGTTCACGCCCGCGCCAGCGGCATTGCCCCACCGTGGACCGCGGCGATGAAGAAGGAGTTCGAGAAGATGAAGAACGAGGCCAAGAAGTAGTAGGCCCAGGCATCAACCCGGGTCCGCGCGCGCTCACGCGTTGACCCGGAGCAGCGCAGCGTCGAAGCAACACGACCTAGGACGCTGCGACGCTGTAGTCACGTTGGCGACAGATGGGGTTCATCAACACCGTCCATGCTTCGAAAACTGGACGCCGAAGAGTCGCGGTTGAGCGAGCAAGCGGAGGTGCCTGAGCTTGACCGCGCGCTGCTCGCCCAGCGAGGGGGCCTGGGATTGAAGAAGCTGAATGCGTGATCAGGGATTGGCAGCACCTTCTCCCTGTTTCTAAAGTTGCTGAGACCGAAATGAGCCGGCATCAGCAACCGCTGTCGATTGTCGTGTATCAAGACGTGCTGTGCGCGTGGTGCTACGTCGCGCAAGCGCGTCTGGCGAACTTGAAAACGGAGTTTGGAAATTCCGTCTTCTGGAAGTCGCGTCCCTTCCCCCTTCGTGTCCGCGAGGCAAAGCCCACCCGCGATGAGCTGATGGCGCTGCTCGCGGAGCTCAAGCGCGCCAAGGGCGAACCGGAGGGCGCGGGGCTCTCACCGGAGCTTTGGGAGTGCGAAGATCCGCCGCGCTCGTCTGTCCCCGCGTTGGCGGCGTTGGAAGCGGCGAAGCTGCAGGGCCACGCGGAGATGGTCGCGCTCGCGAACGTCATGCAGAAGGCCGCGCTGGAGCAAGGGGTGAACGTCACTCGCCCGGATGTCGCCTTCGAGCTCGCCGAACGTGTGGGCCTCAACATGAACAAGTTCTCCGCGGCGTTTGGATCCAGCGAGACGCGGCGGTTGATCATTGAAGAGCACCGCCTGGCCAGCACCCGCGGCGTGCGCAGCGTTCCCACGCTCGTCATCGGTCGGAAGTGGATGGTCTCCGGACTGCGCGAGCTGGGCGAGTACCGCGATCTGATCCGCGACTGTCTGGCGAAGCAGGAGATCGCCGCGTCGCGAAACGTGGAGCGCGTCGTTCACTGAAGGCTGGTGAATAGGACGCCAGTGATTATCGTCGGTGGCCCGAGACGTTTCGAAGGAGTGACGCACATGGTCCGCACCCTCGCTCTTCTCTCTGCAGTCGTCGCGATCGCGAGCGGATGCGTCGTCTCTTCTCGCCCCTACCGTCCTTACGCGTACAGCGGCACGAGCTACCACTACTACGGCGAGCACCCGCTGCCGGGCGATGAGTGGTGCTACCTGGACTACGACCACATTCACGATTTCCAGCCGAGCACCCAGTACTACTCGTACAGCGGCTCCTATTACACGTACGTGGGCCCGACGACGGTCTGGTACTACGACGGCCATCCCGACCTGCACGGCGGCGTCTGCTACCTGCAAGGCCGCCACTCGCACAACTACGGGCTGGGACGCGGCTACTCGAACTACCGGTGGGATCGCTCACGCGGCTACGTCTACAACCACGACCACAACCACAATGGTTATCGCCCGCCGCCTGGTCAGGGGACGTGGGAATCTCCGCCACCCGGCCGCCCGAGCGGAAACTGGGGCCGCAACGACGATCGCGGGAACTGGAACCGCGGCAATGACAACCGTGGCGTTGAGTGGAACCGCGGCAATGACAACCGTGGCGTTGAGTGGAACCGTGGCGCTGACAACCGCGGAGCTCCTGTGCGGCAGCCCTCCACGCCCACCCCGCCGTCGCCCGCGCCTCCTTCCGGTCGCAACCCGGAAACCTCCGCACCCATCGCCCCCTCGTCACCCGCGCCCTCGGGCTCGCCTCGCCGAAGCGGTGGCTTCAACTCTCCCAAGGGCGCACCCGTGAACCTGCCGCCTCCTCCCCCCGGAAAGGGACAGTCCAGGTAACGAGCAGCGTGCTTCTCGGTGCCTTGCTGCGAGGCGCACACACGGGGCACGAGAGTGACGGAATCTTTTCACGTCGTTCACACCGCGGCCATGCGTGGACACTTACGGTGCGCGACCCATGAAACGCGCACTCTTTCTTCCTCTGGTCCTCGTCCTCGGTTGCAGTGAAGCGTCCTCGCCTGAGGAGCTCTCAACGGATCAGAAAGAGGTCTTCTTTCGCGCTCATAAGCTGGTGATTGGCCACCGAGGCGCGAGCGGCTACCGGCCGGAGCACACGCTCGCGTCCTATAAGCTGGCGATCACGCTGGGCGCCGACTTCATCGAGCCAGACCTCGTCTCCACCGCCGACGGCATCCTCGTCGCGCGCCACGAGAACGAAATCGGCGGGACGACGGATGTCGCGAAGCACCCGGAGTTCGCCAATCGCTCCCGCACCAAGGTCATCGACGGCGTCTCTGTCACCGGGTTCTTCACGGAAGACTTCACGCTGGCGGAGCTGAAGACGTTGCGCGCACGCGAGAGATTGCCGGAGCTCCGCCCTCAGAACGCGGCGTACGACGGTCACTTTCAGATCCCAACGCTGCAAGAGATCCTGGACCTGTCCCGCCGCGAAGGTCTCAAGCGCGGACGCATCGTCGGGATATACCCGGAGACGAAACACCCGTCCTATTTCCGGGGCATCGGGCTTCCTCTCGAGGAGCCGCTGATCCGCACACTTCACGCGAACGGCTACTGGAGCCCGCTGGCGCCCATCTTCATTCAGTCGTTTGAGGTCGGAAACTTGAAGCGCCTGCGCGCGCTGACTTCGCTCCCTCTCGTGCAGTTGATCAACAGCGCTGGTAAGCCCGCGGATGATCCACGCGATTACGCGGAGCTGATCACTCCGGAAGGACTGGCGGAGATCGCCACCTACGCGCGAGGCATTGGGCCCGCGAAGGATCTGATTCTCCCACGCGACGCGCAGGGCAAGTTGTTGCCGCCGTCCACGCTGGTCGCGGACGCGCACGCCAAACGGTTGCTCGTGCACCCGTGGACCTTCCGCAATGAGAACAACTTTCTCCCGGCGGATTTCCGGATAGGAGCGGACCCCGCCCACCACGGCGACCTCATCGGCGAGATCGAGACCTTTTTCGCAGCAGGCGTGGACGGCGTTTTCAGCGACCATCCCGACATCGCGGTGGAGGCAGCCGAAGCTTGGACCCAGTAGAGCGCTAGGCGAACACCGCCCGCAGCTCTTCGAGCGCGGCGCCCAGCCAGGGACGAGGCTCGACCTCTTCTCCAAGCGTGAGCCAGCGCGGCTCGCCCAGCACCCTGCCGCGCACGTGTGAGAACACTCTGACCCGGCCCAGCTCCGTCGAGGCGCCGCCGTTGTAGACGCCCAGGGGTCGCATCACCTCACCGTCGGACTGGCCGGCGGGCACGTGACGGTGGCCGTGGAGAATGAGATCACAGCGTCCACGCGCCAGCTCCACCAGCGTCGCGCCCAGTGCGAGCTCGGATGCGTGAGGCCAACCCACCGCTGAGGCGAAACGTTCGCCCACGCCCTCCTCCGGCATTGGCAACACGTGGTGATGCAGAAGAACCGCGGTGAGCTTGTCCTGCGGCGCGGCCGCCAGCGCTTGAGAGATCTGAACCAGCTCGCGCTCAGTCACCTCGCCGTGCGGAGCAAAGTAGCTGCGATTGTGCGAAGCCGTGGAGTCCACGCGAACCAGATACAATTCGGATGTCTGATTCACGTCAACGCGCAGCCCAGACATCAATCGAGAACCGATGTCTTCACCAATCCGATCGTGGTTACCGGGAACAACCGTCACCCTCCCGCGCTCGAGCAGCGGGGCAAAGGCGTCTGTAAACAGCGCCAGCTCCGCTTCGCGGCCCTTGTGAGTCACGTCTCCGGTGACCACCACGTGGTCCACGCTCTGCTCAAGGAGGGTGTCGCAGAGGGCGCGCGCTCGCCTGAAGTGAAAGGGAGAGAGGCCGAGATGAAGATCCGACAGGTGCGCCAGGGTCTTGATCGCCATGCCTGAAGATCGTGAGCGACGGACTTCACAACGAAGCGGCGCCTGCGAAAACACTTCAAGGCGACTCTGTTTCGTTAGTGAAACCCGGACACTGTCGGAATAGTCCACACACCCATTCAGGCCGATTCGTTTGAGGGGTGCGTCGGTCCGTACCTTCCGAGTGCCATTCCCCGCGGCGTGGTACGCCCGGCCAGAGGAATCCCGGTGCTCCGCGGACGCTGGGGCGAGTGACGCCTTATGCGGAAGCCCGACTCGCTCTCTGCAGAAGCTCAAGCCGGGAGGGAACCCGCGTGCCTGACACTTCGCCTCTCCGTGCATTGACGCAGGCGGCGTGGTCGGACAAGGACTGCACCTATGAAGACGATCCTCGCGTACGCGCTCGCTCTGACGCTCATCGGCTGTGCTGGTGGCCGTTCCAACTCGACTGACGGCGGTGAAGAAGATGGAGGCAGCGACTCTCCTCTTATCTCCGTGTCCGGGACGATCACCGTCGAACCCATCGCCGCCGCGTTCCTCGCGGACGCCGGCAAGGGGACCTTCGACGTGGCCGGCCTGACCGCGCGGATCGAAGATCCGCATGTGCTCGCGCTGGATCCCACGGACGACAGCGCCGTCTTCGGAAACCAGCGCGTGGAAGCGGGAGGGGCCTTCACCGTCCCGCGAATCGAAACCGCCAACCTCGTCTACGGCGTCGCCGCGACAGTCTTCGGCAACGCCGACGCTGGCCTGCGTTGCTGCATGGAGTGTGGCGCGCTCCCGGACGCCGGGTGCCCCTTCGCGCCCGCGGATCGGGTCATCCCCGCCTC
>JBQTKE010000507.1:0-12245 GCA_052386435.1 Myxococcaceae bacterium | reverse complement strand
AGGCGCGGCAGTTGCTGCGCTCGGTCACGCTCGCGGTGGCGTTGTCGCAGGCGGCATTCTCCGTCTCCGCGATCGCCCCGCCGTTCGCACCCCACTGAAGGTAGCGGTAGGCCTTGTTGTTGGTCAGCCCATCCGCTTGTCCGCCCCCGCCGGAGTAGCTCGGTCCCGGATCCGGGTAATTTTTGGCGCTCGAATAGATTCCCTGCAGCGCCGCCGAGCCAGCGGGCGGGGCCACCGTGTTCGGCATGAAGTAAGACAGGGAATCCAGATAGGCGTTGGTGCAGCCGGTGGGGGTGATTCCTCCCAGGTCGACCCGAATTCGGTAGAGCTTCTGGGTGAGCTCTCGCATGGAAGAGCTTGCGGGGTAGAGCAGCACCACGTTCGTGGAGTCGCTCTGGTTGGAGACGCCGGTGAAAAACCCATTGTCGCCGTGCTCCGGCGGGTTCTCCAGGTGGTCCATCCGTTCAATGTCGCGGTTCCAGCAGGCGAGATCCGTGGCGGCCACCACGGGACCGGTGAAGAAGAGGGCGAGCGCGAAGCAGAGTTTCGAAAGGGGAGTCATAGGAGCCTCGCTTAGATTCCGAACCGAACCAAGAACTCGACTTCGCTGGCGCGGGCCGTTCCGCCATCGCCGCTGCTGCCGCGTGAGCAGACGACCGTGAGGCGGTACGTCTTTCCTCCCATCGCGCCCGTGGAGACGCGGTTCGAGATGTCGCTCATCCCCAGGGCAGTCGAAGCCACACCGCTCGCAACCGAGACGGATTGGACGGCGACTTGGTCATAGTGGCCCATCGCCAGGTTTCGATCGTCGAGGCGGATGTTGAACGGGGTGATCTCCGTGGGTGAGGTCCCACCAATCTGAAATTGGCTCATCAGCAGCTCCTTCGCCGCGTCCGCACAAGAGATGGATTTGTCGTAGTGACGCTTCGCCATGGTTGCATCCACCTCGCTCGAGGCTCGGCCAATCACCGCCAGGCCAATCACCGCGAGGATGGCGATGAGCACCACGGCGAGGAGGAGCGCGGATCCTCGCTGCGGTTCGAAACGGCGCTGGGTCGGTGGGAGCATGGGCTGGGTTTCTAGAAAACGAAGGAGCCGGTGGATTCGAGGTTTCTCAAGTCCACCTCGGCGGTGGCGAAATAGCGGTGGAAGCGGTTTCCAGAGAGCGTTCCACCATGGTTCTCAGGAGCGTTCACCACATCGCCGGTCCAGCTCGGAGGCTCGCTGGAGTCGGTCTTCGAGGTGCGCGCAATCAGTGAGAGGCGGATCGCGCGGACGTTCGCGGGGTGGCGGGTGAAGCGAGAGCTGTCCGTGGCGGTGGTGGCGTAAGTCGGGGACGCGGCGCCCAGGGACGGCTCGTCCGGGGCAGTACTGCCTTTGTCGTCACCTAAAACCCAGTTGTTGTTGGTGGAGGCATCCGGAGCCGCGAAAGAAGTGGTCGGCTGGAGAATGTACGCGACCTGAAAGTCTTCAATACTGCGCGCCACCGGAATGAGATCATCAGGGTCGCTGTCGGGCAGGTTGCCGTCACCATCCACGTCCACGCCGGTATCGAGCATCAACCAGGGGGTAGCCAGGCCGTTCGCATTTGCATGGGTCTGCACGAAATAGCGGAACCGGTCCACGAAGAAGCCGGCGGCGCCGGTGGTGTTGTGACAAGCCTGAAGCCCGGTGGTGTTGTTGAACCGCGAGTCAAAGGTCGCCGCGGGAACCAGGGTTACCGCGACCGCCGCGGCGCCGGCGGTGTAGTTGTTGGAGGAGGTCAGCAGAACGGGGACCTCGCCGTTCGCACATGTGGCGAGCACCAGCCGTCCCTTCTCAAGGCGGGAGTTGGCCGCGAGGGTGAAGCTGATTGTGCCCGCCACCGTATCGGCGGTGATTGGAAAAGCATGGGCGCCGTCGAAACACCCGCCGGCGGTGGTGCAACCTGCTTCACCGTCAGCCCGCCAACGGTAGCGGGGGCTACGGGCGACGAAGGCCAACTCATCTGGCCCGTCCGTGCGGTCTCGGCACGGTGCCATCCCGTTAAACTGCTGTGAGGGGCTGGTGATGCAGCGGTACGTGAAGTCCAAACCCACCGTGGGCGGAACGCCCCACCCCACGCGCCGAAGGTTGGTCTCCAGCTGCATCAACGATTCCCGCAACGCCGAGTTCGCTTCCCGTCCGGTTTCCATGGCCTGCAGCACATTGGTCTGCGTTTGGAACGCGAGCAGCGCCCCCGCCACGACCAGGGTGACGACCGTGCCCGCCACCAGCATCTCGATGAGCGAGAAGCCACGCGAGGAATACGGATGGAGCGGTGCGGAGCTCAAAGGCGGACCGCGGCGGGGTTCGCCTTGTATGCGGTGTGAGTGACCTGCCGGAAGCCGAATCCCGGCTCCTTCCAGCGAACGATGATCTGCACGAGCTTGCCGTTGGCGGTGCCGGTGTTGTTGAGATCCACTGCGATCACGTTCCAATAGCGCACGAAATCAGCGGTTCCGTCCTGGTTCGCATCGCTGCTCACTCCCTGGTACGAGTTGCCGAGCGCGGACGAGTTGGACGCGTTGGCGTCGGACCCTTTGTCAGAGAAATGGGCCTGGTACGTCGAGGTTTGCGCGCGACCCATGTCCCAGCGCGACACGATGGCCGAATCCGAGAAATTGTTCACGGTTACATTGGTGGCCAAGCGGGCGTCAGGATAGCTCCAACGTCGGATGTTCTCTTCCAAGTCGCTCGCCAACGCACTGGCTTGGCGCAGTCTGCGGGAATAGTGGTTGGAGCGGGCCACGGCCGTCTGGGTGGAGAGGAAGCCGAGCAGTCCGACGAGGACAATGCTCATCGCGGCCAGCGCCTCGATCATCGAGGTTCCACGTTCGCTCCGGCGAAGATGTCGTTTCATGTGCGCGCTCATTTCTCGAAGGTCTGGATGTCGCCCGTGGCTTCAACGACGGTGACCGCGACGACGCCGGTCCCCGTGCCCCCGGCGGTCACGCTGAATTGCTGGCCAATCGCCCTGGGACCGCCGCTGAAGGAGGAACGCGCGCCTGTCTCGAAGCGAATGACGCCGAAGCCGGTGTTGGTTCCGGACGTGCGGCAGAAGCTGCAGTAGGCGTAGTTGGGGGACTGTGCATCGGTGGTGGGGATTCCTGCCAGGGGGGAAGGCAGGGGGAGCGCGTAGCCGGAAGCGGGACCAAACGACGTTATCGAGGGGAAAATTCCACTGGCGATGACCGGCCCCGACGAAGCGGGATCGAAAGTGCTCAGGTCAATCGGCGCTGCCGCTTCGACGCCCCACCAACGTCCCGCCACTGTGTCGATAATGAATGCTGTGGGTATGCCGCGGCCGAGCGCCTCCGCGCGGGTCAGCCGCAGCCCGGAGAGGAGATCGCCCAGAGCGCTGCTGCGGGCAGACCGCTGTTTCAGGCTGGTGACCGCGGACATACCTACCGAGGCGAGGAGGGCCGAAATACCCAGGACGACCGAGAGCTCCAGCAGTGTGAACCCGCGGACCTGCGAGCGCATGCGGCGACAGGTCGGTTCAGCAGCTGTCGGGTGGAAGAGACTGGTCACGTTCATTTACCTCGCGACCGCAGGGTTGCAATTGATCGTCCACTCTGGATTCGCGAGTCGCCTCAACGGGCGGCCTGGGAGCAAGCACCCTGTAGGGGGTGTGTTGGAGAACCCTCCCTGTACGGTTCGGAACGGACCCACAAGGGAGAGGGAGGAATGCTCCGCTGCGCGCTCGGAGCAGTTTCACCACGCGCACCGACCGACGCACCGCGGCCCCGCCGCTTCGTCACCTCCTGCGCGTGACTGCTTGCGGGCGAAACCGGACAGCGCCATAACGCCGCGCCATGATCCCTACCCCTGTCTTCTTCTACGGTCTGGGCCCCATTGGCCAGCAGATCGCCCGGATGGTCGCGGAGCGCAGCGACCTTCGCATCGTCGGCGCGGTGGACATCAACCCCTCTCTCGCCGGCAAGACGCTGGGCGAGCTGCTCAACCTTCCCAACCTCCCAGTGAAGGTGGTCTCCGATCTCGCGCAGGTCGACGCGCCCACGGGCTCAGTCGCGCTTCACGCGACGGGATCCTCCTTGGAGAAGATCGCGGTCCAGTTCAGCGCGCTGATCGCGCGCGGCTACGACGTCGTCTCCACTTGCGAGGAGCTGGCCTACCCCTACTTTCACAACAAGAAGGTGGCGGACGAGCTGCACGCGGCCGCGGTCAAAGCAGACGTCTCGCTGCTGGGCACCGGCGTGAACCCAGGGTTCGCCATGGACACCCTGCCGCTGGCGCTTACCGCGCCGTCACGTTCGGTGGAGAGAGTCCGGGTGGAGCGTCGCGTCGCGGCGGGGCAGCGTCGTGAGCCGCTGCAACGGAAGATCGGCGCCAGTCTCACCCAGGAGCAGTTCGAAGCAGGCGTGAAGGCGAAGACCATCCGCCACGTGGGTCTTCCGGAGTCCGTCGCGGCGATCGCCGGCGGCCTGGGCTGGAAGGTGGACAAGATCGAAGAGGTCATTGAGCCGGTCCTCGCCACCGAGCAGATCAAGACCCAGTACCTCACCGTGGAGCCTGGTCAGGTCGCAGGTGTGCACCAGGTCGCCCGAGGCTTCGAGGCGGGTCGCGAACGCATCCTGTTGGAGCTGACAATGTCGGTCAGCGTTCCGGTTTCGGTGGACAAGACGTTCCTCGAAGGCACGCCCAACCTGTCGATGACGCTGGAAGGCCTTCACGGCGACATCGCCACCGCCGCCATTGCCATCAACGCCGTCGCCTCCGTCCGAGTGGCCAGAGCCGGCCTGGTGACGATGGTCGACGTCCCTGTCGTTCACCGGTAACTCCGCCATGGAGCGCGCGCCGCGTGGTCTGGTTTTTTAATGACAGACGCGGCGCGTCTGGTCTGTGGCGTCACCGTGATCCAGTAGCGCACCTGGCGGCGCTCGCCGAAGCTTCTTAAATTGTCCAGATGGCTTCGGTGCGGGTGTTGGGGAGCAGCTGGATCGTTCGCAGTCTCTCTGTCAATGCAGGTGGAAGCCTCCTCGACTGGCTCACCGTCTGGGCCTTGGTTCAAGGACTGGAAGCGTCAACCTCTTCCAGCACGCTCGCCGGCTTGCTGATGGGCTGCACCTTCAGCTTCATCCTGAACAAGCGCTTCGCGTTCAAGGCCCAAGGCCCAGCGGGTCCTCAGGTCCTGAAGTACGCCATGGGGATGGCCGTGCTGATGGCGCTGCACTCCAGCTTGGTCGGGCTCCTCGTTGATCGCTTCGGCATTCCGTTGATCGCCGCCAAGCTCTGCGCGGACAGCGGAATCATGGCCACCGGTCAGCTGGTGCTCCTGCGCCAGGTCGTGTTCAAGCAAGTGGCCGCGGCGGCGGCGCCGGCGCTCGCGACCGCACCCGCGCGAAGCTAAAGACGAGCCCGAAGCGCGACCTGGCCTTGCTTCTTCTATCGAGTGAGGACGGTGCGAACGTCCCAGAGCTCCGGAAAGAACGTCTGGTCCAGCGCCTTGCGCAAGAACGCGACGCCGGAGCTCCCGCCCGTCCCCTGCTTAAAACCAATAATCCGCTGCACCGTCTTCATGTGTCGAAAGCGCCAGAGTAGAAACCGCTCCTCCACGTCGACCAGCTTCTCCGCGATCTCGTAGGCGCCCCACCAGCGATCGCTGTTCTCATACACCTCGCGAAACACCGCGACGACGCCATCACTCTTCTCATACGGCTGTGAAAAATCCCGCTCCAACTTGTCCTGAGGAATGGGCAATCCCTGCCGCGCCAAATGACGGAGAAACTCGTCGTAAATGGACGGCGCGGTGAGCAGCGCGCTCAGCTCGGCGTGGACCGCGGTTTCGTGACGAAACGGCAACAACATCTGCGCGTCTTTATTGCCCAGCAGAAACTCAATCGCCCGGTACTGGTAAGACTGAAACCCGCTCGATTGCCCGAGCGCCTCGCGGAACTCCAAGTATTCGTTCGGGGTCAACGTCTCCAGCACGCTCCACTGCTCGAAGAGCATTCGCTGAATCTGCGCCACGCGCGCGAAGATCTTCGACGTGGGCTCCAGCGCGTCCAGCTGAACGAAGCGCTTGGCCGCGAGCAGCTCGTGGGTGAGCAGCTTCATCCACAGCTCGGACGTCTGGTGCTGGATGATGAAGAGCAGCTCGTCGTGGTGTTCCGGCGACGAGCTCAGCGTCTGCGAGGACAACAAACGGTCGAGCTGGAGGTAATCACCGTAGCTCATGGTCCCGGAGAGGTCCGTGTGGATGGTGCCCTCCAGCTGTCGTCGCGTCATGGCGCGCGGTCTACTTCTTCTCGCGCGCGGTGCGAAGGGCTTGGGCGCCCGCGCGACCACGAGGCAACACCACGTCCTCCACTGACTGCGCGGGAGCGAACTCCTTCCAGCCGCCCGGGAGGCGCTTGGTGCGGATCAACATGCGCAGCTTCTGGTAGTGCGCGGCGCAGTAGCCCTTGGTGCGGCTGTCGCGGCGGCAGCCAATGATCGCGCAGGGACGATCATTGGTGGCGCGGCGGCCAACGCTGCCCTTCGCGGTGAGCTTGGGACCGGCGCTGGTGGGGAAGAGGTTAAGGGCTTTGGGCTGACGACCCGAGCCACGCGCGGACGTATTCAGGTTCATGCCCAGCAACGACGCGAGCGGCTTCAGCCCTTCGACCAAGGTGCGGACTTGGGCGAGATCGTCGGTGCCGGTCTGCAGCTGCGCCAGCACACTCTGAAACGGACGCAGTTGAGACTGAATTTCGTCGCGAATGATGTCTCGGAAAGCGCGTTCAACAGACATTTTTGATTCCCTCCAGACGCGCCTTCTAACTCTTTGTTGTTACCGAGGGCAACGTAGACATCAACAAAGCTTCTAATTCTTCCGAGGGACATGGCTTGGCCAGCAGCGGAATGTCCAAAGCCAGGTTCACGCGAAACACCGCCTCACCGGTGTGCAGCACCCGCCGCACTTGGGGATAGCGCGCGTGGACCTTCTCGAGAAACGTCATCCCGTCGAGGCCCGGCAAGCGGTAGTCGCAGACGATGAGCTGGGGCACGCCCTCCTCGAGCAGCGCCTGCGCCGCCTCCGCGCTTTCCGCGCAGCGAATGGCCACGCCGACGCCGCGCGCCAGCCGGCGAAACATCGAAATTACCTGCGGATCGTCATCCACCACCAGCACCGCAGGACCAGACCAGACGTTTTCAGTCATGACGTTCTTGAAGCACCGCGTGTCCGGCGCGCGCCGCTTCCAGACAGCCGCGAAGAGAGCTCTCTGCCCGGTCATCTGGGGCCAACGCGCCCGCTCCACCGTGAACAATGATCGCCGTGGGCATCAGGGGCGCGGACGCTACTGTCGCGGTCGCGACACCGCAAAGACTTCCGCTGAGGACCCGCATGGCCGATAGGGCGAGCCGTTCCTAGCTTTCCCGAGGGAGGAAGCATGGACGACACCGCTGCCGCGGCGCCAAGGACGCGAGAGTCTGAACGACACCGCCTGGATCTGTTTCTCACGCCTGAGCAGCTCAAGCGCTCACTTCGCAACGAAGCGCTGGAAGGTTTGACGCGGTCGCCCAAAGAGCTCTCGCCCAAGTGGTTCTACGACACGCGCGGTTCGGAGCTGTTTGATCAGATCACGCACCTGCCTGAGTACTACCCGACGCGGCGAGAGCGGGAGATTCTGCAAGCGCACGCCCACGACATCGCGGACTTGGCGTGGGCGGACACGCTGGTGGAGCTGGGCTCTGGCACGAGTGAGAAGACGCGGCTGCTTCTGGACGCGCTCGATGCAAAGGGTTCGCTGCGGCGTTTCGTGCCCTTCGATGTCAGCGGCGCCACGCTGGAGCAGGCGTGCGAGCAGATTGGACAGGAGTATCCGCGGCTGTTCGTGCACGGCGTGGTGGGTGATTTTGACAAACACCTCTCCTTCTTGCCTCGAGGCGGCCGGCGCTTGATTGCGTTTCTGGGTGGGACGCTGGGGAATTTCAAACCGAAAGCGCGCGCGAAATTCTTGTCTGAGTTGGCGGCGACGATGGGCGCGGGCGACTCGCTGTTGATTGGGACGGACCGAGTCAAAGAGACGGGCCGCCTCAACGCCGCGTACGACGATGCGCAAGGCGTGACCGCGGAGTTCAACCTCAACGTGCTCAGTGTCCTGAACCGCGAGCTGGGCGCGGACTTCAAGCGGGGCCGCTTCGAACATGTCGCCCGCTACGACGAAGACGCGCAGTGGATTGAGATGGCGCTGCGCGCGCGAGAGCGCCAGACGGTGAACGTGCGCGAGCTGGGGCTGCAGCTGACGTTCGAAGCGGGGGAAGAGCTGCGCACCGAAGTCAGCGCCAAGTTCCGTCCGGATCAGCTGGAGCAAGAGCTTGCCGCGGCGGGCCTTTCCACGCTGGAGACGTGGACGGACAGCGCGGGTGACTTCGCGTTGACCTTGGCGTTGCCGACGGGACGAACCGCCCAACACTGACTTCCGACCACCTGATTCGGAGGCGTACTCGGGTGGCCGACTGAAAAAGCCGCCCGTCCGGCGACAGGTTTAGCGATATGACTTCTCCCCTCACCGGGTCGGACCACTTGAGGTGAAGGAGATTTTTCGTGCACAAACATCTGGGAATCGTGTGTGGGGCTGCGGTCGCGCTCGCGGGGTGCGGTGGCAGTCCCGGTGACGCAAACGCGGGCTTGGCGCTCTTCAATCAACTGACGTTGGGCAACACCACCCCAAAGCAGCAGGGGTGCGGTGCCTGCCATAACGTGAGCGGCGCGACGGGTGGAATTGGGCCCAGCCTCAAAGGCTACGGCACGCTGGCGGAGACGGAGTACAAGACGCCGCGCGGGAAGGCGTCCGCGCATGCCATGGCGGTGGCGGATATCACCAAGCCCAACGAAGACATCACGCCCGGCTTCGAGAACCCACCGCAGGCGATGCCGGAAAACTACGGCACCATCCTGACGGCGACGGATCTCGACAACCTGGGCGCGTACCTGCTGACGCTCAAGTAGCCGGCTTCCACATCGCCGTCAGACGTTGCGCGCTCATTCGGCTCGGCCCGCTTCCTTCGATGAGCGGCCGGGCCATTCGCTTTTCTGAAGGAGAGTCGGTGATCTCAGCGCGGGTGGACAAGCTGGAGTTGCCCTTCAATGCGTTCGGCGTGGATCCATACGGCATCTCCCGCCCGCACTTGACCACCGCCTTCTCGGTGCTCTCGCTGCTGTATCACCTGTACTTCCGCGTGCGCTGTGTGGGTGCGGAGAACATCCCCGCGCGCGGGCGGGCGATGCTGGTGGGGAATCATTCGGGTGGCTTCGCGATCGATGGCGCGATGGTGATCGCGTCGTGTTTTTTTGAGCTCAATCCGCCGCGGCTCGCGCAAGGAATGGCGGACAAGTTCATCAACAAGCTGCCCATTGCGTCGCTCTGGTCCAATCGCACAGGTCAATTCACGGGTCTGCCTGAGCACGCGGAGCGACTGCTCGCGGACGAACGACTGCTCATGGTTTTTCCAGAGGGGAATCGAGGAACCGCGAAGCTCTACTCAGAGCGCTACTCGATGGTGGATTTCGGCACGGGCTTTATGCGTCTGGCGCTGAAGATGAAAACGCCAATTGTTCCCTTCGGTTTTTTGGGCGGAGGGTCCGCGGTTCCCAGCGTGGTGAACCTGTACACGTTGGGGAAGTGGGTCGGCGTCCCGTACATCCCGGTCACTCCGTATGGCTTGCCCATTCCATTGCCGGTGCGGCTGCAGGTTCGCTACGGCGAGCCGATGGTTTTCCAAGGGGATGGGAATGAGGACGACGCGGTGGTTGGCGGATATGTGGAGCAGGTCAAGGCGCGGATCACCGGGTTGATTCAAGCTGGCAGCGAGGAACGGCGGGACGCGCAAGGGGTGGCGTAAAGAACAGTGTTTCATTCACGCAACGCTGTTTACGCGACGGAGTAGCGGCTGCGAGTCGCCGCTCGTTCGAGAAAGCAGACACCCACGCGCTGGGTTCCCGCGGGCAACATGACCGCGGCGCGGTGGGCGCGTGCGTCAGCAGTGCTTCCCTCGGGGCGGGTCTTTCTGCCGCTGGTTTTCTGGGTAGCGCGCAGACGTGGGACAGTGAGGCGATGAAGGTTCTGATTCTTGGCGCGGCGGGAGGCGTGGCGCGGGGGCTGGTGGCTCGGTTGACTGAAGCCGGTCATCGCGTGACAGGGATTGACGCGCGCCCTTGGCCAGGGCCGACCCGCGGACTGGATTTTCACCAAGTGGACCTGCGCAAGCGGGGCGCGGAGGAGCTGTTTCGCACGCGCAAACCTGACGCCGTGGTGCACTTGGCGACGGTCACCTCGTTGGTCGCTGATGGCGAACACCGCGCGCGGATTAATCTCGACGGCACCAAGGCGGTATTCGATTTCGCGGCCGCGCACGCGGTGAAGCAGCTCGTCTTTGTGGGACGCCACACGTTCTATGGCGCCGCGGCGGACTCGCCGCTGTACCACACAGAGTCTGAGCCTCCTCGCGCGCTGGACACCTTCCCGGAGCTGGCGGACTTGGTCGCCGCGGATCTCTACGCCGCCACCGCGCTCTGGCGATTGCCTCAGCTCACCACCTCCATCCTTCGCGTCTGCTACACGCTAGGCGCCCCGGGAAGCGGAACCCTCTCCAACCTTCTTCGTGGTCGGCGCGTGCCGCAGGTCTTCGGTTACGACCCCTTGTTTCAAGTGCTGCAGGAGGAGGACGCCGTCACCGCGATCACGTTGGCGTTGGAGAAGAAACTGCGCGGCATCTTCAACGTCGCCGGTCCTCCGCCCACTCCGCTCTCAACCATCGTTCGCGAAGTCGGGCGAAAACGCGTGATGCTGCCGGAGACGCTGTTGAAAGTGCTCATCGGTCGCGCGGGCTTCCCCTCTCTTCCTGCTGGAGCGCTGACCCACTTGATGTACCCGGTCGTCGTCGACGCCAGCGCGTTCAAGTCCGCGACCGGCTTTAATCCGAAGTACGACGAAGCGAGGACGTTGCGAATCTTCCGAGACGCCACTTGAAAGGGTTCCTTCTCTCCGCGGAGAAAAGGCAAAGCGATCGGACGGACGTGCTCGAAGCGCACATCGGGCTGTAGGGTCTGGCTGGCCCTTGCGCCGGCCTCTACTTCCAGCTCACAGTTTCCTGCTCGGGCATGGAAGCCGTCTCGGCCTTGCTCGATGCAGCGTCGGCGGTCGAAGACGGGGCGCACGCGATCTCTCCCTGCGATGGCGCTGCCGAACGATCGGCCTTCAGCTGTATCAGCTCTTCGAAGATCAGGTTCAGCATGACGTCCCGGCGCGCGTCTCCCTGATCCACGGGAGGGGTCGGAGTTGCCACCGCGGGCATTGCCGCGGGAGTGGGGCCCAAGCTCTGCGGCGCGGATCCGTTCGCGGCGGGTGGACCGTTGACGATGGCCGTCGCCGCGTTGCCGAGCCGGTTGAGAATTTCATCGCGTGCTTTGGTTTGCGCCTCCTCAGTGTTCCCTCCGAAGAACATCGCCCCAAGAGGGAGGAACGCGGCAGCACTGCCGAAGGTGGTGTAGGTGTGCTTCAACTTCCCAGGAATGTCCGCTTCTGCCGCACGCTCCAGCATTTCGAGCAGATCCTTCACTTCGTGGCCCCGAGCTCGCTGAGCGGGGGCCGCAAGACCTTCCTCGCCTGCTCCCGCCGCCGGATTGTGCGACCGGGTTTTGACTGATTCGAAAGCGAAGTCGCTGACTGCTTCAGGAACGACCCCTGGGGCGCGCGCGCCAGCCGGGACTTCGCCGGCCACCTC
This sequence comes from Myxococcaceae bacterium, assembly GCA_052386435.1. GTDB lineage: Bacteria > Myxococcota > Myxococcia > Myxococcales > Myxococcaceae > JBQTKE01. Next base: position 494 of record JBQTKE010000507.1, on the reverse strand, counting down.
AGGAACCAGCCTCTCGGTCCTCTTGACCACCCAGGTCGCCAAAGGCCTCGCCACACGAGGTGGCAGAGCCCGAAGCATGGGAGTGGCCAAATTGATCAGCTTGGTCGCCATAGGATATCCGAGTGGCTAATCCTCCAGCCTCTGTCTGAATGAGTATCCGCGAAGCGGGCTCAGAAGTTGCTGAAGGGTTGCGGCGCGATGCGGCGCGATGCTCTACCGCGGGGACGCTGGCGCGATCTTGAGCGAGCTTCGGAGAATGCTGCTCGTCCTACGGCTTCGCAAGCTCCTCCTCGGTGATCTCCCGCGCCAAAGCGGAGGTCACACTGACGCCCTGACGCCTGGGTACTAAAGCGACATTTTAGGTCCGTGGCTCCATCATTGCCTATCTTGCACAAAACTAAAGTATTGTTTACGTTTTGTGCATGAGCAAAGCCCAGGCAAGCCGCCGCCCAGACTGGAATCGACTCTTCGAGACGGCCGCAGCCCAGGATGGG
>JBQTKE010000506.1:0-5165 GCA_052386435.1 Myxococcaceae bacterium | reverse complement strand
GCGCCGAGGGACCGTTGCGATCCGATCCCTGACCGAGCGAGACGATGTGCGTCACCAAATCAATGCTCTCGACCTGGGTGCCTTCCTTCCACGTCACGGTGAGATGAATCTCGCGGACCGCTTTGGTGATCTGATCCAGCATCTGCGTGAACTGTCCCTGCATCAGTCCGCTCGCCATACCGCCCATCGCACCAAGACCACCCAGGGCGCCGCCCGTCGGAGTGGGAGCTGAGTTGCCGTTCTTGTCCTTCTTCCCGCCCCCCATGAACCCGCTGAGCATGTCGCCAATGCCTCCGCTCTCGCCGTCGCCACCGAGAGGAATTCCGAAGATCGCGCTGATCAGTTGCTCGGGAGTAACGCCTGACGTCCGAGGCGCCAGGATCCGAGCTCGCCACTTGTAGCTCGGCCAACCCTCGGCGGAGAAATCCCCGCCGTCCTCGTCATCGTCGAGCGGCAAGCCCTTGTCGTAGAGCTCCTGCTCCACGTCGGTCATCTTCGACCGCGCGAGCATCGAAGCAACGGTGAGCTTCTTGGTGTACCGGTGCATCGCGATCGCGCCGGCGTTGAGATCAAAGATCGCCGCCAGCGACAGGCCCAGAATCGCCATCGCGATGATCACTTCCAACAGCGTGAATCCCCGCCGAGAGGTCATATCCGCGGCACCTCAAGCGCTTCGCCGGCGACCGAGGTCTTCCCGGTGAGCGGCGCGACGGTGATCGTCCATGTATTGCTTCCCTGGGTGACGAACACCATCGACCGCTCGGTGAAACCCTGCGGGAAGAAGTACAGATATGCGGTTCCTTCCTTCACCGCGGCCTTCTGATGCTTGGTCCAGACGCTGAGGCGAACCGAGCCGGGAAGGGTGCGCGGCTCGATCTCAGGGTTGGTGTACCCGGCGTATCTCGCCGCCGCGGCGACCCGCTCTTTCTCTGCTCCCAGAAGCTCAGCCAGGTTCGGCTGCGCGTCCGCGTAGGAGCCAAAGGCTTTCCGTTCGCTGCTCGACGAACGACGATCGTCGCGCGCTTCTTTCTCTTGCCGCAGCCGCTCTTCCTTCAGCTCTTCATCGCGGTCACTGCGCGCGGTGAGGTTGCTGCCCGCGCACTCGGCCCAGTACTTGGTCTCCCCATCTTCCGCTTTGATCGGCGGCATGGAGATCACCAGCCGACACGTTTTGCCCGAGAGTGAGGCGGTGTCGTAGAGCGAGCGAATCGTCGCAGAGAGCTCGCCCGCGGCGGTCTTGGCTTTCTGTCCGAGAATGGAGCTGGCGGACATCACGGTGACACCGAGGAGGATGCCGATGAGCGCCAGGGCGATCATCATCTCCATCAAGGTGAACCCGTGAGGCCGCTTCATGGTGCGTTACTCGGGCTGCGGCTTGTTGCTGAAGAGGTCTTGGTCGTTTTCGCTGCCGCCCGACTCTTTGTTGGCGCCGTAGGAGACGATGACCGGCTTCCCCCCTTCGTTCAGGTAGCCATACTCCGTGCCCCAAGGATCCAGCGGCGCCTTCTCGAGAAGCTGTTGATCGACGAGGACCTTCAAGCCCTGCGCGGTGTCGGGGTACTTCCCCTTCTTCGCGTAGTAGAGCTTCATCGCACCATCGATGGTTTTGAAGTCCTGATAGACGGTCGAGACTTTGGCCTCGTGCAGACGCGGAATCAGCGCCACCGCGGCGACGCCCATCATCACGCCCATGATCGCGATAACGATCATGATCTCGATCAACGTCATGCCGCTCTCCGCGCTGCGTCTTTTCGTCAGCTGCTTCCGCAATTCATTGCCCATTTGTCATTGCTCCGTTCTGAATCACCTGACTCGGCGCATAGAGGGCGACTCCAATGCCGAGCACTGCAATCCCAAGGCCCACCAGCGCGATCAAGATGATGCGCTGCACCCAACGGTTCAGCCGGTAAGACCGAGCCTGAAGGGCCATCTCAGTCAATGGTTCACCATGCTGTTGAGCTGAAGCATTGGAAGAATGATCGAAAGCGCGACAAAGCCAATCACCACGCCCATGGTCACGATCAGCAACGGCTCCATCAGTGACGTGAGCGCGCCGATGCGCGTGTTGACCTGGTTCTCGTAGCTGTCCGCCACGCTGACCAACATCTCTTCAAGCTGACCTGATTTCTCGCCGACGCTGATCATGTGGTAGACGAGCGGCGGAAATTCTCCGGAACGCTTGATCGGGTTCGCCAGGCTCTCGCCCTCGCGGATCGAATCGCGGGCCTTCTCGATCACGTCCGCCAGCACCGTGTTGCTGATCACGTTCTTGACGATGTCCATCGCGGTGAGCAGCGGAACCCCGCTCTTCAGCAGCGTGGCCAGCGTGCGCGCGAAACGGGACACCGAGAGCAGACGAATCAACCCGCCCAGCACCGGGACCTTCAGCACTTTGCGATCGAACACCGGCTTCCCAGCAGGGCTGCGCGTCCACCGGATGAAGAAGACGATCGCGCCGATCAAGAGCGGGAAGACGATGAACCAGTAGCTCTGCATGAAGTTCGAAATCAGGATCAGCAGCCGCGTGTTCCAGGGCAGCGTCGCCTTCACGCTGTCGAAGATCTTCACGATCTTCGGAACGACCACAGTCATCAGCAGTCCCAAGATGCCCACGCCCACGATGCCCATCAGAGCGGGGTAGACCATGGTGGCGATGATCTTCTGATTGAGCCGCGCCTGGTTCTCCGTGAAGTCGGCCAAGCGGTTCAGCACCGCGTCCAGCGCGCCCGAGTGTTCGCCCGCTCGGATCATGTTCACGTAGAGATTGCCGAAGATTTTCTGGTGCGTTTGCAGCGCGTCGGCCAACGACGTGCCTTCATTCACCCGCTGCTTTACGTCGGAGAGGATGCGCTTGAGCCGTTCTTTCTCGACTTGATCCACGAGCGCGGTCAGCGACTCCACCAGGGTGACGCCAGCGCCCAAGAGCGTCGCCAGCTGACGCGTGGTGATCGCGATGTCTTCGGTGTTGATCCGGCCGCGCGCGAGCTTGCCCAGGTTGACGTCGCGGGAGGCCGCCGCGGGCGCGCCCTTGCCCTTGCTCGGCCGGGCGTCGATGCCTTCTTGCGTCCCGACCACTTCAGTGAGGAACACCCCGTCTTTCCGCAGGATCAGCCGCAGGCCCTTCGCGGAGTCCGCTTCGCGCAGGCCGTTCACAGGCTTGCCTGCCTCGTTGAGGCCTTTGAACTCGAAGACAGGCATGGCGGATTACATCTCCTCCTGCGTGACGGTCAGCACTTCGGCGATCGTCGTCTCTCCCAACGCAATCTTGCGGCCGCCGTCGTCGAGCAGCGTGAGCATCCCGCGCTCCTGCGCTTTCTTTCGAATCGTGCCGGAGTCCGTGTTCTTCACGATCAACGCGCGGATATCGTCGTCGACGGGGAGGAACTCGTAGATGCCAGTTCGGCCGCGATAGCCGAGGCGGTTGCAGTGGGTGCAGCCAATGGCCTTGTAGATCTGCTTCACGCCGTACTTCTCCTGAAGCTTGGCGCGCGAGAGGCCAATCTCCGCCAGCTCTTCTTCACCTGGCACATAGGACGAACGGCAGTCCGGACAGACGCGGCGAACGAGTCGCTGTGCGAGCACGGCGGTCAGGGACGACGCGACAAGGAAGGGCTCGACGCCCATGTCCACGAGTCGAGTGACCGCGCCGGCGGCGTCGTTGGTGTGGACCGTGGAGAAAACCAAGTGACCGGTCAGCGACGCGTTGATCGCGATGTCCGCTGTCTCTTTGTCGCGGATTTCGCCGACCATGATGACATCTGGGTCTTGGCGCAAAAACGATCGAAGCCCGGCGGCGAAGGTCAAACCGATCTTCGGCTGGATGGGCATCTGCCCAATGCCTTTGAGCTGGTACTCGACCGGGTCTTCAACGGTGAGGATGTTGAGGTCCGGGGTGTTGATCTTGGAGAGCGCGCCGTAGAGCGTGGTCGTTTTACCGGAGCCGGTGGGGCCGGTGACCAAGATAATCCCGTGCGGCCGCTTGATGACCGACTCCATGGCCTCCAGCGTCTGCTTTCCCATCCCAATCTCTGCGAGGTCGAGCAGCGTGGCGGTCTTGTCCAACAGACGCATCACAATCCGTTCGCCATAAATCGTAGGGATGGTGGAGAGACGGATGTCGATGTCTCGACCGGCGAGCTTGATGCGGATGCGACCGTCTTGCGGCAACCGCTTCTCCGCGATGTTGAGCTGCCCCATGATCTTCACGCGGCTGATGATCGAGCTCTGATAGCGCTTGGGCGGCTTGATGATGTCCTGGAGCACGCCGTCGATCCGGAAACGCACAGCGAGGTCACGCTCCTCCGGTTGAATGTGAATGTCGCTCGCCCGCTCTTTGGCGGCGCGGAAGAGCAGCGAGTTGACCAGGCGGATGATGGGCGCTTCGTCGTCGGTGTCGAGGAGGTCCTGGGTCTCTTCCAGCTCATGCTCGAGCTTGTCGAGATCCTGGGTCTCCATCTCGCCGACCAGCTGCTCGGCTTCATTGACGGACCGGTCGTAGACCGCGTTGATCGCGTCGACGATCGTGCTGCCCAGAGCCAGCCTCGGGAGAATCGTCTGCCCCAGCAGCTGCTGCGCGTGATCCATCACCGACGTGTCGAGCGGATCCGCGACGGCCAGCGCCACCCCATCGCCTTCGACGCCGAGAGGGAGAATTCGGTACTGCTTGGCGAAGTTGATGGGGACCTTCTTCACCAGCTCCGCGTCGACTTCTTCCGGAAGAATGCGCGCCAGGTACGGAAGATCGAGCTGCGCGCAGAGCGCCTTCGCCACGTCCTCTTCCGTCACGGCCTTGAGCCCCACCAGCACTTCACCCAGGCGGCCACCTTTCTCCGCCTGCGCCGCCAACGCCTCCTGGATCTTCTCGTCGGTCAGCCCAACGGTGTGCTTGAGAATCTCACCAATGGGCCGTCCGCAGAGGAACGCCGGCCCGTTCTGCAGGACCTGCGTGGCCTCGTCGCGGCGATAGGAAGTGGGAGCATCCGCTCCCAAGGTGGCCTCGTCACTCATGGAGGGCTAACCGCTCCGTCGTTGCCGGGCTGCACCCGCAGCCGTTCGGAGTCGCTACCGGTATCGCGCAGCACCGGCTCCTGCACGGGAACCGAGGTGTCCGTCTCAGGCGGAGGCACCGGCGCGTTCGCGGGGCTGGTCGGAGCAGGTTGACCCGG
>JBQTKE010000505.1:0-2196 GCA_052386435.1 Myxococcaceae bacterium | reverse complement strand
TACGACGCGCTCGTGGACCGTCCCGACCTGCGCGTCATAAATACGCGGCAGGAGACCGGCGCCGTGTACATGGCCATTGGCCACGCGCGGGCCTCTGGAAAGCTTCCCTGCGTGCTGGTGACGTCAGGTCCGGGCATTACCAACGCGATCACCGGACTCGCCGCAGCGTACGCGGATGGCGTGCCCCTCATCTTGATCGCCGGCGAAGTTCCGCGCCGCAACTTCGGACGTGGAGCGCTGCAGGAGGGAAGCCAGTACCAGCTCGACATCCTGAGTATGGTTCGCAGCGTCACCAAGTTCGCCGCGGAAGTGTCGAACCCGCGCGCTGCCGCTACCGTCGTGCAGAAGGCCGTGTCGACCGCGTTGTCAGGACGCCAAGGACCTGTGTTCCTCAGCCTGCCGTTGGACATCGCGAACGAATTTGCGTGCGGACTGTCCGCCACCGCGCGCGCGTCGACCAAGTTCGAGATTGATCTTGATGCCGTCGCGAACGCCGCCGAGCTCCTCCAGAACAGCGAGCGCGGCCTGCTCTACGTCGGCTCCGGTGCGCGGCATCCTGAGTCTGTCCAGCTGATCAAGCAGCTCTCCACCACGCTGGGCATTCCCGTGATGACCACGCCCAAGGCCAAGGGCGTTTTCCCGGAGAGCCACCCGCTGTCGCTGGGCGTCTTCGGTTACGGCGGCCATCCGTCCGCGAGCGCGTATCTGGAAGAGACCCCGGACGTCATGCTCTGCATCGGCAGCGGCCTGGGCGAGACCAGCACCAACAGCTGGAGCACCGCGCTGCAGCCCACCAAGGCGTTCCTTCAGATCGACATCGACGCCGCGCAGATTGGGAAGAACTACGCCGTCGATCTCGGCCTCGTCGGGCCGGCGAACATCGTACTGAGGGAGATTGCCAACCGGATCACGCCGCGCACTCGAAGCACCTTTGCCTCTGGGAAGACCCACGTGTCCCCCGAGGAAATGACCAGCGACGCGACGCCGCTCAAGCCTGCTCGCGTGCTGCAGATGCTGCAGGAATACGCGCCCCAAGGCACCCTCTACACCGCTGACGTCGGAGAGCATGCCATCTTCGCGATCCACTACCTGAACGTCGATGATCCCAACGGCTTCATCGTGAATTTCGGCCTCGGCGCGATGGGATCAGGGATTGGCGCCGCGATCGGGGCCAAGGTCGCGCGTCCGGATGACACCGTCATCTCCATCTGCGGCGATTACGGATTCCAGATGCACGGCATGGAACTCGCGACCTGTGTGCAAGATGGCATCGGCGTCATCTTCGCCGTCTTCAACGACGCGAGGATGCGCATGGTCGAGAGCGGACTCCACCGCATCTTTGGGCGAAGCAAGGCCATGCACTCGACGGAGGTCGACTTCGCCAAGTTCGCCGAGGCGGTGGGGGCCAAGGGGTTCGTGATTCGTACACCGGAGGATTTCGCTCAGCTGCCTAAGGGTCTGGGCGAAGACGGAGTGCCGGTGGTACTCGACTGCCGCGTTGATCCGAATGCGTGCTTCACTGTGAACGGACGAGTGGCTCAGATCAAGAGCTTCACCGGCCAGTGATTCGTTCGATGTTGTGTGAAGGGTCCAAACTTCCCTTGGAGCCCGCGATGTCGCTCCAGCATCATCGTTCGCGATCGGAAGCGACTCACCTTGCTTGAGCTTCGTCGCGAACGGAGCGGGGGTTTTATGGCGCAGGTCAAATCCATACGTGATCCAGCCGTGATTGAGGGAGGCCAGGAGTTCTCGCTTCCGCCTGGCCCTACCACGCCCGCAGCAGTGCAACTTGCCCGGTACCTGACACGGCCTTTGTCCTACTTCGACGAGTGTTCAGCGCGGTATGGCGATCTGTTTACGCTGAACCTAGGTCCGAACGGCAAGTGGGTGTTCATTGCGTCGCCTGAGCTCGTGAAGTCGCTCTACCTCGCAGCTCCCGGCGTCTTTAACGCTGGCGAGGCCAAGGCCAGCATTTTCGGGCCCGTCGTTGGAAATACGTCGTCATTGGTGCTGGACGGGGATGCCCACTTGCGGCGGCGTCGCCTTCTTTTGCCCGCGTTCCAGGGAGATCGAATGCTGGCGTACACAGACATCATTCGAGATCTCACCGCCAGGCTCACGTCGCATTGGGACGAAGGCGCAGTCATCTCCCTTCACGGTCCCATGCAGCAGATAGCGCTTCAGGCCATTTTGCAG
>JBQTKE010000504.1:0-3632 GCA_052386435.1 Myxococcaceae bacterium | reverse complement strand
GGCCCAGTTCTTCTTCCGCAGCACCCGCCTCGGCGTGGTCACGTTGGACGTCGCCTCCGCTGGCTTGAAGCGCGCGTCTCAGGCGCAGGAGATCTCCGGCACGCCCGCCACCCCGGCCGCGGCGCTCGGCTTTGCCACCTCCAGCACCACGCTGCGGGCTGGAGAGTGCTCGCCAGTGACCACGGTGATGCTGATGGACGCCAGCGCCAAACCCACCACCGCCGCCGCGTCTGTCGTGGTGACGCTGACGTCAAATCCCGCGGGCCGCCTGTCGTTTTATTCAGACGCTGCCTGCACCACAGCGGTGTCGACGGCGACGATCGCCTCCGGCGCTGGTCAGGCCAGCTTCTACTTCAAGGGCGTGGGCGGGCAGGTCGTCGCGGGGACGCTGGTCCCCACGGAGCTCAACGCCACCGCGCCGGCGCTCGCCGTGGGCTCGATGCCGCAGGGAATCTTGCCCGTGGTTCGCCGCGGCAGCTGCACCTTACCCACCGGCGCGGCCACCGCGAGCTGCCTCATCTCTCCGGCTCAAGTCGACACCGCGAAGACGCTGCTGCTGTTTCAGGCGACGTCGGCGGCGAATTCGGCGAGTGGCGCCAACGTTCGCTGCACCCTCGCCAACGCTTCGGCCATTGCCTGCTCGCGGACAGGCACCGCGGGGAACGCCACGGTGACCTGGCAGACCGCGGAGCTGGTGAACGGACTTACCGTCCAGCGGCCGCCGGAGATCAACTGCAGTGGCGCCAGCCCCCTGGACGTGACCATCACCTCGGTGAACACCGGCTCCACGTTCCTGTTGGTCTCACGCGAGGGCGGAGGCGACGACAACGCTGGGGTCACCTACGCCACGGCGCGGCTGCGCAACAGCACGTCCGTGCGCTTCTCCACGACCGAAGGCGTGGCGGGTCCGGCGGACTGCAAGGCGTCTGTGCAGGTGGTGTCGATGACCGGCATCAACGTCCTGCGCAACGAGAGCGACGCGATGGTCGACTCCACGTTCTTGGAAGATCAGCTGGCTACCGCGAACTCCGGGACGACCGCGCTGTTTTTTACCCTCCGCAGCAACGCCGGTGTGGCTTCCGCCTGCGAGCGCAGCGTGCGCGGGGACCTCAACAGCACCACGTCGGTGCGCTTCACCCGGACCAACTGCGCGGCGTCTGACGTGGAGTCGCTGGCGTGGGAACGGATCAACTTCAACGACCGCGCCCAGGTGCAGCAGCGGACCTCCGCGACGCTCAGTGCCGGCGCCGACACGGTGGATGTCGCGATCAACGCGGTGGATCTCACCCGGACGCTCGTCTTCGCCGCGAACCAGACGCTCTCCGGCGCGGGGGGTGGGGAGGGTTCGCTCAACAACGCGGATGTGGCGGGCGACGCGATCGGCGCGCACAGGCTTGAGTCAGCGACCCTGCTGCGGATCAAACGCGAATCCACCCGAGGCACCGCGCGCTGGACGTCGTTTGCCGTGCAGCTGCAGCCCTGAAGCAACCTTCAGTCCCCGGGGTGGCCGGGGACTGAAGGGCTCAACTCAAATTACCGCTGCGTCGACAGAGAGCCGTTCATTGCCGTGATGCTGGTCTGCGGCTGGGTCTCTTCAAAACCCAAGTCATAGACAAGCCCCGCGATACAGCCCGCAACGAAAAGCCCAATCACTAACGCGAACTCTTTGAACATGGCCGACCTCAGTGGTTTTCGGGCGCCTTCGAATGTGCGAGCCATGAAGTGATGCAGGCGCCGGTTAACCACAGAGTGTGGACCAGCATTAGCTGTCTGTCGACTGTCTATAAGGACAACGCTGCGCGCCATTTGTGGCTCGACGCGTCAACCGCGCCGTTTTTCCACACGGCCCTTAAAAAGGCCCGCGCCGGAGTTCGGGCGGGCCTTGAAAGCAATTACTGCACGGAGTCCCAGAAATCGCAGCCCGCTTTTTCGAAGTGGTTGATCACGCTCTCGGTGGTGTCGAGCGTGAGCGCGTTGTCGACCGCGGGGTTGTAGCGGGGCCAGTCGAGCTGCGTGGCTCCGGTGGGTGCACCGGTGCGTGCCAAAGCGACCCAGCGGGTCTGGATCGTCTCGGAGAGGTCCCGCTCAGAAGGCAACGGCACGTAGCCGAGCGCGGTGAACGTCCCAAACACGAAGGGCAGCTCGCCCGCGTGGAAGGCACCCAGCGCGAAGAGCGGGCCGTAGCCGTAGCGGTGCGTGTAGAGGTAGCGGTACGCCGGCTGCGTTTGCGACTTGGAGACCGCCTGCAGGGCGCGGCGAGAAGGGCAGGTCATCAGCGCGTCGCTGATCAACCGAATGTACGCGTCGCGTCCGGCAATCGGGTTGAGCCAGTTGCACGAATAGAGATCGATGACCTTGTCTGCGAGCGCTCCGAAGTTGGAATGGACCCGCGACTCGTATTCCAGGCACGTGGTGGGTACCGCGCCGGGGACAATTGAGAACGTCGCGTATTCATCCTCGTTGGTGCCGATCACGAAGGGGACGTGGTTGTGCGTGCCGTCGCGCAGCGCCTCCAGCGGCGTCTTGGTCAGCAGCGTTCCGTCGACGACCGCGCCGTAAGGGAGATGGCCCAGCGTCTTCGGGTTGATGGTGGCTGAGCCGGGCGTGGCATCCATCAGCGAGCCGCCCGCGGCAACGATGTCTTCAATCGTCGCGCTCTGCAGGCACGCCTTCACGTCCTTGACACCTTCGCAGTTGAGCTTCTTCGCCACGGCGAGCGCGCTGGGGTAGCGCTGGTCGAGCGAGGGCGCGTCGCAGTTGCCGCTCTGCATGAGCGCGCTGGAGAAGAGTCCCTTGCCGAGCGGCGAGGCGACCAGCGCGCAGACGTTGAACGCGCCCGCGGATTCGCCGAACAACATGACTTTTGAGGGATCTCCGCCGAAGCGGGCCGCGTTCGCCTGCACCCAGCGCAAGGCGAGCAACGCGTCGTAAAGACCATAGTTGCCGCCCTTGAGCGCGGGGTGCGCCAAGAAACCCAGAGGCCCGAGGCGATAGTTGAAGCTGACGACGACCGCGTCCTGCTTCTTCGCAAGCTTCTCGCCGTTGTAGAGGTTCCCCACGAAGAGTGTCTGGTTGGTGCCACCGACAATCTCGCCGCCGCCGTGGATGAAGACCAGGACCGGCCGCTTCGGCGTGGTTGCCGGGGTCCAGACATTCAGCGAAAGGCAGTCTTCGCTGCCGGTGGGCGCGCCCGTGATCAGATCCGGTTGCACGCAGGAGGGCCCATAGCCCGTCGTGTCGCGCACGCCCGACCAGCACGCGTGGCGCGTGGAGATTTCGAAGCGACGATCGCCCAGCGGCGGCTTCGCGTAGGGAATGCCCAGGAACGTGAGCACGTCGCCGTTCTTCTCGCCTTTGACGAGACCGTCTGTCGTCGCGACTGTGAGCGGATCAGTGTTCGCGGCGACCGGGCACGCCTCGTATTCACGGGCCACGTCGCTGCTTTCAATCTTTTGTCCCGGATCGCTCTGAACCGATTCGTCGCCCGGGAGGGGCGTCGTGTCTTTGTTGGCGCCGGTTCCACACGCCACAAGAACCGCGGGGATAAACCACAGGCCTAGCCGCTTGAAGAGAAGGGTCATGGGACGCGCCAGCTGGCACAGCCTCCGCGCCGAAACCTGACCGAAAAAACC
>JBQTKE010000503.1:0-11542 GCA_052386435.1 Myxococcaceae bacterium | reverse complement strand
TACCAGATCCTAAGTCTGGCGCGTCTACCAATTCCGCCATTCACCCAACGGACGTTGTTCTACTTCAAGAGCGGGTGTCCTGTGATGTCTCTTCAAGCTGCACGGACGTGAAAATGACCAGGCCCCCAGGCCCGTAGCCTCAATTTGACCACGGGCTAAAACGCGGAATCCTTGCGGCAGTGACTGGTACGGCACGATGGGACCTATTCGATCGCCGCAGCGAGGTCGAAGTTCGGCAGGTACACAAACGTCGGGCCGGGCCGAAAACACTCGGGTGCTAGCGGAGTTCGCCGCGTCTCGAAGACCGAGACGCGCGCGAGCCGACATTCTGTAAGGGTGCCGAGCCGGGCAGCTCTCCTAGAAGTTCGAGTGTTCAGAGTCATTGCGCGACACCGGATAGAACGGCGTCGCGCGATCAAAGTCCACGAAGCGGTCTTGAAGGTAGGTCGGCTGGAACTGCGTCGCCTGCCCGAAGCTCGCTCCGAAGTGGTCTAGGGGCGAAGCCAAGGCGGGACCGTTGATCGCCCAAGCGAAGTCGAGACGGAAAGGCTCGCGATCGAACTGCGGGAACAGGGCACGCACCCCAACGCCCAAGGAATGAACGAGGCGTGGTCCTTGGTCGAAGGCGCTCCCGACGTCGTAGAAGAAGACCAGCCCCAGGTGCGCGGTCAGCACCTCGATCGAGCGCGTCCGGTACTCCAAATTGAAGAGCAGCGTCTTCTGTCCGCTCAACACCTCGGACGAGACACCACGAAGCCCGTTGTTCGCGCCTAGCCTCAGGGGATTTCGCGTGAGATCCGCGACCCGCATGTCGAACAGCGCTCGAAACACCAAGCGCCCTATTCCCAGCTGCGGCGTCATCTCTTGAAGCTGCGCCGCCAAACGCCCGTTGACCCACGGTCCCTGAATGTCGACCTCGTTAAGACCTGGCATGTAACGAACGCCGCCAATGACCAACGCGGAGAGCAGGTTCTCGTTGAGCAGCCATTGGTACCGAGCGCCGCCAACGCCTTCCGCAAAGCGCGTGGGCGAACCCCAAGCGGGCTCGGCCCAGCGGACGCGGAAGAAGAGCGAGTGCCCAAGCTGGTAGTCCTCGGACAGCGCGAAGGAGTCTCGATCTCGCAGCACCGCGAAACGCGCCTCGAAGAGTTGGACCATCAACGCGACGTAGACAGCGTTCTCGCTGCGCGGAAGTGCGTTGGCCTCCAGGAACGCGCGCTGCGCCTCGTCGAGTCCTTGGGTTAAGGGCGCTCGGTATTGCCGGACGTAGCCGCCGACTCCCGCGGTGAGGTTGGTCTTGAACCTGACGCCAAAGGAACGCATCCCCTGTAAGACGACGCTGAGCTCTTTCGAGTCGTAGAGGTACGGCAGCTGCGCCGAAGGCGCGTCGACGCTCGGATAAGGAACGGTCTGAAGATTGAACCCGATGAAGCGTCGCATCGGTCGCATGCTCCAGCTGCCGATCAACACCCCGCCCCATTTGCTGTCGATCGAATAGAGGGGCAGGCCGAGCAACGCTCCGCCTCGCGTCCCCTCGAGCTGCCACGTGTTCCGGTTGAAGATGAGCGCCGCGGTCTCTTGAAACACGAGCCGCGTTCCGAACAGTCGAGGGTCGGTGAAGATCTGCCCGAAGAGCACGGAACCGCGCTCCAGAAAGTATTCGAGCGAGAGCTGCTTCCCTAAGCCAAGAAAGTTCTGCTCGGTGGGCCGCAGCAACAGATACAAGAACAAGCGACCGACGACGTTGTACGCGCTGTTGAAGCGGATGCTCCACAGGTCCTTGGTGATGACCAGCACCGCGACGCTGTTATCTTCACTCCCGCGCACCGCCACCACGCGCGCAACAGCAAAGAGCCCGAGCCTGCGCAGGTTACGCTCAGTCTCTGACGCGAGCCGCGCTTCATAAAGCGTGTTGGGTTGCAGCAAAACTTCGCGCTTCACCACCGGTTCGCGCGTGGTGACATGCACTAGGTTGAGGAGGTTCGGGTAGGGATCCGTGGGGGAAATGATGTCCTCGGACGCGACGAGGATCTCCTCGACGCGCTTCCCTTCTGGAGCGGGATCGCGCGCTCTTCCCACCTTCTCCAGGCCCCAAGCGATCAGCCGCTCCTCGTACGCCTCGTCCGCGAGCGCGGTGGAGGAGAGCAGCAGCACGAGGAGGAACAGGCGCATTCGCGCGCCCAGCCTAGCCGCGTTTCGGCGCCCGCGGTCCGGTTGGATCGCGGAGAAGATGCACACCACCCAGTCGGCGGTCAGCCGCATCGAAAGTGTTGGGTACTTGGGGCACTCCTGGAAGCGCATCTCCGACTATGCAGGGGAGTTCGGCAGGATTCCTGTGCTGACGTTCGTTCCGAAGCGATCCGCTGTGGCGCACGTGGCCAAGGCTTCGGCGAAGCGTCACCACCCCCAGAGGCGACGGACGACTACTCCTCGAGTTGGAAGCTGTGACAGAAGCCGCCCGTACCCTCGCCGGGGAGTGGGTGGGAGAACTGCGGCCAACGTTCGCGCAGACCCGGTCTTCCCCGCCTTCGCCAACTGTCATCGTCTGCACGCTGACCCTCGAGCTGGACACGGCGCCACTCTGAGGTCGGCTTCTTTTTCGTCGCTCCCGTGCACACCTTTGCGACACACGGACCCGTGCGCCGGAGCGCGGCAACGGCAACGGCGGGTCCTTCGCGAAAGGTGGGCAAACATGTTTCGTGGCAACCGAGCGTCGCCGTTGGGCGCATCGGCGGTGGCCGACGGCAACAGCGTATTCCGCGTTTGGGCTCCCTTCGCGAAGAGCGTGGACGTGGCAACCGAGACAGGTGGCGCGCTCAAGTACTGGCCGCTGGAGCGGGCGGCTGAGGGCTACTTCAAGGGAACGCACCCGCTTGCCGCTGGAACGCGGTACCGTTATCGGCTCGACGGAGGGGAGTGCCTCCCTGATCCCGCTTCGCGCTTCCAGCCCGACGGCCCCCACGGTCCGTCGGAGATTGTCGATGCCCGGCAATACAAGTGGCGAGACGCTGAGTGGCCAGGCGTCAAGCTCAAAGGCCAAGTCATCTACGAGCTCCACGTCGGCGCGTGCACGCCTGAGGGCACATACAACGGCGTGCGGCGGATCTTGCCGGAGCTCAAAGCACTGGGCGTGACGTTGCTGGAGCTGATGCCGCTGCACACGTTTCCCGGCCGTTTCAACTGGGGCTACGACGGGGTCAACCTGTTCGCGCCGTACGCGGGCTACGGAACACCCAACGAGCTGCGGCAACTGGTGGACGAGGCGCACGCCCTCGGGCTGGGGGTGTTGCTGGACGTCGTCTACAATCACTTCGGGCCTGACGGGAATTACCTCCGCCGATTCTCCACATCGTACTTTCACGAGAAGGCAGGTGAGTGGGGAGATCCGCTCAACTTCGACGGTGAAGCCAGCGCGCCCGTTCGTGAGTTTGTTCTCCAGAACGCGCGCTATTGGATCGAAGACTTCCACTTCGACGGCTTGCGCGTGGACGCCACCCAGTGCGTCGTCGACCGCTCCGTACCGCATGTCTTAACCGAGCTCACGACCGAGGCACGTCAGGCCGCCGGGAAGAGATCGATTCTGGTGATGGGTGAGGACGAGCCCCAGGATCTCCAGTTGGTACGACCTGCTCCGGAAGGCGGCTACGGTTTCGACGCGCTCTGGATTGAAGACTTCCACCACTCCACGCGCGTCGCCTCCACCGGTGCGGCGGAAGCGTACCTTCAGGACTACCGAGGGACGGGACAGGAGATGTTGTCGTTGGCGCTTCGCAACGCGCTTTTTCAAGGTCAGTGGTACCCCTGGCAGAAGCAGGGCCGCGGGACCGAATCTCACCTCCTGCAAGCACCGCAGGCCGTCTTCTTCCTTCAGAACCACGACCAAGTTGCCAATGGCGTGTTCGGCGAAAGGATTCACCTTCTCGCTGGCGCGCCCAAAGCCCGTGCTCTCACGACATTCTTCCTGCTGCTCCCGCAGACGCCGCTGCTGTTTATGGGCCAAGAGCTCTTCGCGGACAGTCCGTGGCACTACTTCGTGGACCATCACGGTGACCTTCTGAAGGCGGTGCACAAAGGTCGCTGCGAGTTTCTCGCGCAATTTCCTTCCACCCGCGCGGCGATGGCGGAGGGAGCCAACATCGAGGTCGGTGAGGTCGCCTTTCAGAAGTCCAAGCTCAAGCCTCCCATCGGAACCCGGACGCCCGCCTGGCAACTCCATCAAGCGCTGCTCACGTTGAGACGAGAAGACCCTGTCTTCAGCGCCCAGCGCTTGGATCGCATGGTTGGTGCAACGCTGACAGAGCAGTCTTGCGTGCTTCGCTTCATGGGCGAAAGCGATCAAGGGGACCGCTTGGTCGTGCTCAACCTGGGCGTCGAGCTCAATCCAGTACCGATGGCGGAACCGCTGCTCGCCCCTCCCAGGGGAATGGAGTGGAAGGCGCTGCTGTCCTCTGAGGAGAGTCGCTTCGGAGGCCGGGGCGGGCGCGGGATTCCAGCCTCTGGCGTGTGGAGCCTGCCCGGAAACTTTGCCCTGGTATTGACCAGCCAGAAAAAAGACGGTGTCCGTTGAACCCTGAGCCGCTGCCGACGTTGGAATTCTCATGGCTGAAGGGCCCGGAGTTGGCGGAGGTGCGCGACCGCGAGTGGCTGGTGACCAACGGCTTGGGCGGTTACGCGTCCGGAACGTTGATGGGGCTCCCCACCCGACGCCACCACGGCTACTTCGTGCCCGCGCTGGCGAGCCCTCACGGTCGCACGGTGCTGCTCTCGCGGCTCACTGAAGTCCTGCTCAACGAAAGCGGGAGCGTCCGGATCGACGCTTTCGAGCGCGAGGACGGCGTGGTGGACGCGCCCGGGCTGGAGTCCCTGCGCACGTTCCGACTCGTTGGGCTCATCCCCGAATGGGAGTTCGAGGTGCCGGGCGGCGGAAGGCTGCGGAAGCGGCTGGTGCTGGTGCACGGCTCCAACACACTGCACGTCAGCTACCGGAACGAAAGCGGCCGCCCGTTGCTGCTGCGAATCCGGCCGTGGTGGGTCTGCAGAATGCACGACCGCCCGCTGCAGAGCGCGAAGGAGTTCCCGCGCGTGGAGCTGCAGGACGATCGCGACTCCATCAACATGGAAGGCGACATCCCTGATATTAAAGTCCGTGTTCGGGCTCCCGCGCCCGCGCCGTTGGTGGCGTTGCCGGAGATTTCGCCGACGCTGGAGCTGAGCGTCGAGCACGCGCGCGGCTACGACCACCACGAACAGCTGCGGAGCCCGGGCTACCACGACTGCACGCTGCTCCCGGATCAGAGCTTGGTCTTCAGTGTCACCGTCGCGGGCTGGGAGGACCTCAACCCACCGACGGATGAAGCGTTTGAGAACGAGCTCGCCCGCGAACGCTCGCTCTTGGAGCAGGCGAAAGTCGATCAATGGGACAGCATCACCGCGCGCTTGGTGCTCGCCGCGGATCAGTTCGTGATTGAGCCTTCCGCGCGGCCTGCGGACGAATCCCACGCGCGCGCCCGAGGTGAGAACGCACGCAGCGTGATCGCCGGCTATCCGTGGTTCACGGATTGGGGTCGGGACACCATGATCTCGCTCGAAGGACTGACGCTGTCGACGGGCCGCACCCACGAAGCGGCCGACATCCTACGAACGTTCTGCCACCACGTGCGGCACGGGCTCTTGCCCAACCTGTTTCCTGAAGGGGGGCGAGAAGGGCTCTACCACACGGCGGACGCAACCCTCTGGCTGTTCCACGCGCTTCATCGCTACCTCGTCGCGACGGCAGACCACGCGATGCTTCGTGAGCTCTTCCCGGTGTTGCAAGACGTCATTGCGCACCACCTGCGCGGGACGTTGTTTGGGATCGGCGTGGATCCCGAAGACGGACTGCTGCGCCAGGGACAAGAGCACTACCAGCTGACCTGGATGGACGCGAAGGTTGACGATTGGGTGGTCACGCCTCGTCGCGGCAAAGCGGTGGAGATCAACGCGCTCTGGTTCAACGCGCTGAAGTTGATGACCGGCTGGGCACAGGCGCTGGGTCAGCTCGAGGACGCGGGACGATACGCCGCCGCGGCGGAGAAGACCCAGGCGTCCTTCAACCGTCGCTTCTGGAACCCCTCCACGCAATCCCTCTACGACGTGGTGGACGGCGAGCGCGGAGACGATCCCGCCATCCGTCCCAATCAGGTGTTTGCGATCTCGCTCGATCGCCCAGTCTTGCGACCGGACCTCTGGCCGGTGGTGCTGAAGACCGTGCAGACCAAGTTGCTCACCCCCGTAGGATTGAGAACGCTCAGCGAAGACCACTCGGACTATCGAGCGAACTACGACGGGGATCTTCGCTCCCGAGACGCGGCCTACCACCAGGGCACGGTTTGGCCCTGGCTGCTTGGGCACTATGTCGACGCGATTCGTCGCATCGACGGCTCCACCGTCGCGACCGAGTCCATCATGCAGGGGCTCTGTGCCCAGCTTCGAACGACCTGTGCAGGACAAGTCAGCGAGATCTTCGACGCGACGCCGCCATTCCGTGCGCGCGGCTGCTTCGCTCAGGCGTGGAGCGTCGCTGAGTTCCTTCGGGTGTGGCGCGTGCGGCACCCTGAACCGCCACCGACCTGACCGTGTTTCACGGCGGCGCGCCCACCTTGAGCAGGTCTTCCAGATCCTCCACGCCGTCGAGCGCCTGCTCAAGCATCCGCTGCAGCGTGAAGATGCCAGCCCGTTTCGGATCAAAACCGCGCGCTTGCGCCTGACGCATCGCCGCGAAGACCAGGCAGAGCCCCACAGTCATGGAGTTCTCCCACTCCGCATCGTCCTGGCGTTCAGAGAAGAAGTGGAAGACCTTGCCGACGACGAACCGCTCCTTCACGAGCTCCATCGCTTCGATCGGCTCCACGCTCGCGAAGAAGCGGTGCGCGTCGCTCGCTTTGAGGCGAAGGAACTTCCAGAGGAAGAGCTCGATTCGGCCGCAGAGGGCGGTGCGCGCCTTCTCGTCGTCCGCGAGCACCCGCAGCCTAGCGACACCGAGCAGGGCGCGCTCGGAAGCGGCTCTGTATCGGCGGGACGGAATGGGCGACCTTTAGCGGCGTGCTGGCTGCGGCAGCGGGGGCGGACGCGGCGGGAGAACCAGGTGCTCGCCAGACACGCGCTTGCCTCGGGTGAGCACGCTCTCTACCTGGTCATTGATGACCCGCAGCGAGCCGTACTCGAAGAGCAGCACAGTCGTCCCTTCCGCGGAGCTGTCGGTGCCTTGAAACGAACCGAGGCTGTGCGCGAGCGCCAGCTCCACCCAGTCCTTGCGCAGATGGACGAAGCGGTAGCCGTTGTACGCGTCGCGCATCAACAGACCGGCGAAGGCGCCTCGGTGCCAGAGAGCGGTGCCATTCTGGAAGCGGTAGAGCGTCCGGCCGTGAGGCTCGACATCCGCGCTCACGAAACGACCCAGCAACAAGTCCTGGGCAAGCTTGACGCAGCCAGCGGGAATCGAAGCGTTGAGTTCCAAGACGTCCCCTTTTTTCGACCACGCGCTCTTAGGACGTTTCATTCGGCCAATGCAACAACCGCCTTCTCCACATGAGACGCGGGGAGTTTGTCGTGCGGAGCTCATGTCTCTTCAGCGCAGAGAGAGCTCTTGCTGCTGCTCCGAGCAGGCCTTCGACAGCGGCGCCTCTTTGATGCCCGTGGGGCTGATGGTCAGGAAGAACGGCGCCTTCACCGCGTCGCGATCCGAATCGAACTGGGTCGCACCCGTGGCGCCTTCGAAGTTTTCCAGAGAAGCCAGTGCATCTCGGAAGGCGGCGGAGTCGATGGGAGCGCTCTTCTTCTCCAACACCTGCCGAAACATCAGCGCGGAGTCGTAGGCGTAGGCGTTAAGCAGGTTGGGCGTTCTTCCTCCGTGATCTCCCTTGAACGCGCCCACGAACTTGCGAGTCGCGGGACGCTCCGAATCGGCGAAGAAGCCGTCGACGTAGTAGGCGCAGTGCACGAACTTGCCGCCGCGCTCGATCAGCTCCGGCGTGCCTTCCGCGTTGTCTGGAGAGTGCCAACCGCTCCAACCCAGCAGCGTCATCGTCTGTAGCCGTTCGCGCCCAGTCGTCGCCTTGATCCGCTGCAAATCTTCCGCGTCGCACGCGTTGGTCACCACGTCCTCCACGGCAAGCGCGGGAGCGATCAACGACACGGTCTTGTAGTTGTCGGGGAGAAACAGCGCGTCGGTTTTAAGAATCGGCGGAAGAGACGCGCGCGCCTTCTCCAGCGCTTTGCGGCGACGAAACGGATCACTCACCTCTTTGTTGATCTGCGCCTGAATCGCGCGCCAGTCCGAGCGCCGCTCTGGATCTGCTCGACCCGACAGCACCCTTGCCTCGGCGGTGAAGGTGGTCTGGCCCGCGTCGTACGTCTGCGGAGGATCCACGCGCGCGCCGAGCTCGGTGGCCGTCTCGGTAAAGACAACGGTCAGCTCTTGGCCGTTCGGTTCATTCGGCGCCAGCACCGCGAAGGACCTCAGCTTGAGCTGACACGTCGCCAACTTCGCCAGCGCCTTCGCCTGACCGCGCACAGTGATCATGTTGCGGAAGGCGTAGCTGGTCCCGCTGGTAATGCCCTCCTCCTTGGAGAACGTGAGCAGCGGAATCCCGATCGCGTCCGCACGCTGCACCAGAGCGGCGGACTCGACGGAGATGACGCCGCCCAACACGGCGATCGCACGCTCTTGATCCGCGAGCTCGTCCAGCATCGCCGCCGCCTTGTCCGGATCGCCCTCCGTGTCCCGGGTAACGATCTTCAGCTGGGAGCCTTTGGTCCCCTGCTTGATCCCCTCCAGCAGCGCTTTGCCCACGGCTTCGTATTTCCCTGACAGAGGCAACGCGACGCCAATCACGTCCTTCTTCACCTCCCGGTGGCCGCGGAAAAGTCGGGTCAAGGTGGTGCAGCCCCAGGCCGAGGTCAGGAGCATGAAGGCAATCAGCGGGAGGCGACGTCGCATGGCGCGGGCATGTACCTGCGGTGCAGTCACGGCGCCAGTGGTTCGAACCGGCCAAAAGTTCCGGGTGTTTTGGACTCATCCCTTGGTGGGCAGCGCAGGCTTGACGCGGTGCGTGCGCCGTGTTCCCAAGGAAGTACGCACGGCGCCGGGATGAGGGCGGAGCCGGAAAGGGGACCGTCAGGCAAAGCGTGATAGATCCATACCTTAGGCGCCCACCTCACCCCCAGGGCGCGAACACAATGGTGGAGAGCGACTCCGGACATTCCAATCCGGCCGCTGATTCCGTGGACCCGCTGGTCGGCAAGGTCCTGGATGGCCGGTTCACCGTGCTCGAGCAGATCGGCACGGGCGGGATGGGTCGCGTCTATAAGGCGCTGCAGGCACCGTTGGATCGTCTGGTCGCGCTGAAGGTTCTCAACCCAAATTACGGCGCGGGAAAAGATCCGGGCTTCCAGCAGCGCTTCTTCCTCGAAGCTTCGATGACGTCAAAGCTGCGTCACCCGAACACGATCACGATCATCGACTACGGGCGAACTGAAGACGGGATGTTCTTCATCGCCATGGAATACATCGAGGGGCAGACGCTCTCCGCGCTGCTCAGCCAGACCGGCGCCATTCCGTGGATGCGCGCACTGCACATCGGTCAGCAGATCTGCCGCTCGCTGCGGGAAGCGCACCGGATGGGCGTGGTGCACCGCGACCTCAAGCCCGCCAACGTGATGGTGGTGCAGGAGGAGACGGACCACGATCAGATCAAGGTTTTGGACTTCGGCCTGGTGAAGTCGTTTATGCCGGAGAAGCCGCTCTCGCCGGAACTGACTCAGAGTGGCGTGCTCTTGGGATCGCCGCAGTACATGGCGCCCGAGCAAGCGCGCGGCTTGGCGGATCCGCGCAGCGACATCTACTCGTTGGGCTTGCTGCTCTACCAGATGCTGGCGGGTCGTCCGCCGTTCGTAGGGCGCGAGTCGATCGACGTGATCGTTAAGCACATCCGCGAAGCGCCACCGCCGCTGCGTGCGCCGCGACCGGAGCTTGAGTTTCCGGACGACGTGCGGGCGATGGTGATGCGTTGTTTAGAGAAAGCGCCGGAGCGCCGGCCTCAGTCGATGGACGAGGTGTTGGATGCGATGAGGCGCCTGGGGATCAACGGCGGCCTCTCTGGCGTGTTCAACGATCCGCGCGTCAGCTCTGGAACGCGCTCGGCGCCGCCGCTTCGCAAGGTCACCGAGGCGCTGATGCCGCCCGGCTCTTTCGATGTGGACCTCACTGAGAGCGGCGTGCGCTCCATGAAGCGGACCCAGGCCCTGCTCTGGGCGACGGGCTGCATCGCCGCGCTCACCGTGGGGCTGGGCGGGTTGTACATGTTGAATCGACAGCCTACGCCGAAGACCACGCCGCTCCCCGAGGTGCAGGCCGCGCCCGCGCCGCCCGTGCCGAACCGTCCCGCCACGCCCACGCCGCGCGAGACGCCGCAGAAGACCAAGCCCACTCCGATTGCTCCGGTCATTCCGCGGCCGCGCTCCACCACCTTCCGGGTGATGAGTGAGCCCACTGGCGCCAAGGTGAGCATGGAGGGGCGCACGCTGGGCAAGACGCCGCTGCAGTTTGAGCTGCCTCGAAACAGCAGCGCCAAGCTGACGTTCAACCTGGACGGGTACGTCCCCACCACCGTGACTGCTGAGGGTGTCGCGGAAGAGATCTCGCTCAGCAAGAAGCTGGAGAAGAGGCCCGCCGCGGTCAGCAGCACGGCCAGGCCGAAGCCTGCTCCGCCGCCCTCTCCCAAACCCAAGCCCAACGGCAACGGTTACAAGGACGATCCTTACCAGTGAGCCCTTCGCGTCGCGCTCTGGCAACGCTGTGCTTGCTCCTCGTGCCCTCTGTGGCGCGAGCGGACGCGCGGCTTGAAGCGCGCCGTCACTTTCAGACCGGCATGTCGTTGATCGAAGGCAAAGACTTCGACACCGGCATCGCGCACCTCAAGCGCGCGTACGAGATCAAGCCGCACGCGAACGTGCTCTACAACATTGGGCACGCCTATCAGGACGCGGGCGACACGCCGAACGCCCTTGAATTCTACAAGCTCTATCTCGAGACGAACCCGCTGGACGCGGACACCGTGCGCGCCACCGTCGAGAAGCTGGAGAACGCGCTTCCCAAACCCACGCCTCCACCTCCTCCCCCGCCGATCACGGTCGAGAAGGAGAGAAAGCCTTCGAAGAAGGAGGTGCGGCAGAAGGAGCTCGAGGACGCACGGCGCGCCAAGGAGATCTCCGACCGGCTGGAGGCGGCGGCGAAGGAAGCGCAGGCGCGGCGTCGCGACGCGGACGACGCTCCAGACACCGAAGACGACACCGCGGGCATGGCGCCGTACGAAGAGGTCGTGGTCACCGCGTCGCGGCGCGCTCAGTCTTCGCTCGAAGCACCGAACGCCACCACGATCATCACCGGAGATGAGATCCGTCTGTCGGGAGCGACCAGCCTGGTGGATCTGTTGCGCCGCGTGCCTGGTGCCGACGTGATGGTGATGGGCGTGGGTAGCGCCAACGTTTCGTTCCGCGGCTTCAA
>JBQTKE010000502.1:0-15999 GCA_052386435.1 Myxococcaceae bacterium | reverse complement strand
TCGCCGCGCAAACGCCTATTTGTTAACGCCTCGCGCTGATCTCTCAAGAATGGGCGATCGATCTGCTCCCCGAGCGCTTCGAGATCGCTCTTCACCACGCCCTGTCCCTTGAAGTGTTTGCGCCAATCGCCAACGACCTTTGCGACACGCTTGGCTTCGACAACCGCCTCGTCCGTCTTCAATCCAAACGACGAGCACATCGAGTAGGCATTTTCGATTGTGGAGTCCGCCTCATCCACGCCAACGCGCATCTGCTGGTAACCGAGCGCTTGCCCAGAGGGCAGAACATCGAAAGCCGGCGACAGTGAATACTCTTGGGTATCGCCCACGAGCAGCGCGTGGTTCTTCTCGTGGTCATCCGTGTTGTCGAGGAGGATGTTGAAAACCATCCGACGAAACAATTCATGCATCTCGCGGGTGTTTTGATCTCCCTTGGAAACCCCGCGACGCCTCAACAACTGCGCAAGCTCCGGATACCCAAGCCCTTGTCCGGTCGCTTTGAGCGCCACGTTCGCGGACAAGGAGTGGATGCGCCGACCGCCTCTGCGATCGAAGCGCTGAATGGCGACGGCGTGTCCGTCCACCAAGCGCAAGGCGCGCGTCCGCGCCACCCGGATGCCCGCCTTGGCGGCGAGCGTCATCGAGGCGTGCTCGACCAGTGGCGTGTCGATCGCGTCGCCATCTGAGAACTTCACCACCCACTGCGCGTTGTCGATCTCCAGCAACGCCTTGGGGCGAGCGCCACCCAGGGTCCCTCCGGGCGCAATCAATCTCCGCTCCGGCTCCGGAACGGGTTCGTTGTTGAGCACCATCTCCACCAGCTCATGAAGCCGTTCCAGGTCGCGCAGGGCAGGAAGGGGTCCCATCACCCGCGGCGTATAAGTGTCTTCCGAGGTCGACACCCCCAGCGCGCCGAACCGGTCATCGCCCGCGAAATAGAGGAACTCGAGCAGCGACAGCCGCGGCGGCTTCTCGACGAAGCGAATCACCCGCTCGCCCCAGCGGTCCGGGCGAGCATCGTCCACGGCCCCTGCGGCGGTGTCTCGGTCACGCGGAAGGTGTTCTCCAGCCGTGAGCGGCAAGTCTTCGCTCAAGGCGAAGCCTCGCTTGAGCCAGCTCTCGTCGTAACGAACCGAAACGCCGCGCGAAGTGCGAACAGTCGCCAGCTCCCCCACCAACACAGGGTCCTCTGGCTGGGTCATCAGCCAGAGATAGAGCGTGTCGGTGAGGGAGTACGGAGAGCGACTCATCGCTGACGGCCTCGCGCCAACCGGGCCTCGACGGACGCCGCCGAACGTACGGCTCGGCGTTTTTCGGCTGCCCGCACGTCCTGCTCCAAAGCGCCGATATCGGTCGAGGGAGCGGCGATCGTTCCCAGCGCTTCCACCCGTCCGACCAGCCAGAGCGCAGTGGCGACAATCCCAATGCCCACTCCGGGATCGCCTTGCTCCAATCGGATCAACGTGGGCACCGAAACCCCCAGCCGCTTCGCCCAAACCCGCTGCGACTCCTTCCGGCGCACCCGAGCAATTGCCAGGTCCCCGCCCAACTTCCGAAGGGCGCTCTCGGCAATGGGAGGCAGGGTGGTCAGCGCGGCGGGTTGCTTAGGCATCGCATAGATATACTCAAATACACACATTAGATCAACTCTATGTTACCTTATGGGCCGAGCGTATTTCAGCCTTTTGACCGCTGGTCCATCGCGAGCGGGTGCAGGCACGCCCACGTTGACGACGGCAAGGACCTTGGCTGACAACTCCCTCTGCCGGCGATCGCATTTCTTGCGCGACGTCCGTGAATCCGCGACCAGACTCCTGGGCCCGGGACGCTTCCAGTGCGGCGTTCAGCGCGAGCAGATTGGAGCGCACGGCAATGGTGCGAACCGTTTCCGCAATCACGTCAATCGCCGGCGCTTCCTCCGACAGGCTTCGCACCGCGTCTGAGTTCCGATGCTGAGAAAGACCCCTCAAGACTGGCTCGGCTCTCATCCCGGGGACGGCGCGATCATTCACCCGCTGCTGTCAAATCATTGAGCAGCACCTTCACACTCTCACATGCCGATAAAGAGGTATGGATTGGCAAGAACTGGCTCAGGGTTTCCAAGGTGACCGCTTCCTGCGTGAAGTCTTCGCCGGACGCTTGAATTGCGAGTCAGGCTCCGCAGTAGCGGGTCTCTCACTGCAGATTCTCGTCCCAGGGCAACCCAGCTGGCGCACCTACTATCTGTTCGAACCCACGGGAACGCGTGCCGTCGCTGGGCTCTGTGCCACCGCGGACGTCACGCTGACCCTTCCCGCGACAGAGCTGGAAGCCCTTGCTCGCGGTGAGCTCGACCTCACCGCCGCGGTCGCCCTGCGACGCATTCAGATTTTCGGTAACCCGACCAAAGCGCGGCTGCTCTCCCTTGCGCTTCGTTCTCCGGCGCCGGGTACGGCATGATCACGCGAGTCAAACTCTCTCCCGAGACAATGTTCCTGGTCGCTGAGCGCCTGGCCTTGAAGGGCAACGGCAGCTTGCAGGAGCTCGCTCCCCAGCTGACCGCGCTGTCAGAAACGCACGTCCAGGATCACTTCGGCGCTCTACAAGCACTGCAGCAGCGCTCAACGAAGTGGGTGGCGGATGCGCGAGACATTCCCAAGGACACGTCGCGCCGAAACGTCGCCGATCTCCTCCAGGCCCTTTCTTCGCTGGAGAAGCGCGCCAACCCAACCGGGCTCGCCCCGATCATGGTGAAGAAGCTGCGCGCCGGAACGCTGACGGCGGAAGAAGTCAAAACGGTTCACCAGAAGGCGCTGATGGATGGGATCCGCCTCTCCAATCCCATTCAGGACCGCGGCTTCCAGGACGCCTTGCGCGAAGAGCTGGGCGCGGCGCACGGCTCCGTCGCCAGCGATCTCACCTTCCTGGGCAACAGAGGCGAGATGGAGCTTCGCCGCGTCCACGCACGTCGCACCATCGCGATGGAAGCGTTGCTTCGGCTGCACATCGGCGGGCAGCAACGGATCAGCTCCCGAGAGCTGCTTCTCGACATCATTGAGGAGTACAGCCGAACGGCTAGGCTCACGGGACGCGCCAAGGAGCTGCCGGTGCTGACCGCGGTGGCCGAACACGCGAGGGCCACCGGCGACCTGGATGTCGCGAAATTCTGTGAACGGGCGCAGGCTCAAGCGAAGGCGCTCAAGAGCATCACGGTCGCTCACGTGCAGCTCGAAGGCGGCGGCAACAAGGCAGGCGGCGTTCGCTCTTACTTGAACGCTCTGCGCGACAGCATGTCCGCGAAGGGGCACCGGCAGGACCTCTATCTCCCGCTGACGAAGTCCACGGACAAGCGCGAAGAGCTCGTCCGTATTCCCGGAAGTGATGGGCACATCATTGACTCAGACGGGACCCGCCGGAATTTTCACCTGGAGCGGCGCGGCGACCCTCTGACCGCCACCGCCGGTGGTCGGGAGATCTACTGGGTGGAAGACCACTACTTCGCGGGACGAGAGGGCCTGTACAACCCGCCGGACGCTGACCGCTTCGCCGACGACACCGCACGGCTGCTTGCCGGATCAATGCTGGCGAACGCCGCCATGTCCAAAGTTTCGGCGATCCGCAAAGCCGCCGCGGAGCAAGGCACGGACGGACGAGACCTCACCGTCGCTCAGGTTCAAGCAGCGGAGGCGCGCCTCACCTCGGACGATGTTCCGCAGATCATTCAGTACAATGACTCGCACCTGGCGATGTCCTCCGTCTACCTGGAAGGCAATGACGCCTTTGCGAACGCCAAACGTGCCGGGGTCGTTCACCAGGGCAACGCCGCGTACACGCCTTTCCTCGAGCGCGAACGGGTTGAGTCGGTGCTGCAAGAGAAAGGCTACGGCGACGTTCTGCCGGAGGACGGGCGAGACCCGTTGGCGTTGGCGCCCATGGGCAAAAGGATGAACCTGTTCACCGTTTCGCCCGGGTTCAAAGAGCGTACGTTGAACGAGGTTCCTCCCAATGAAGGGCAGGCCCAGGTTCAGGCGTGGCTGCGTGAAGCCGAAGGTGATGGCCGCTTCGGCGCGATCTACAACGGCGTCGACGTGCGCAAGCTCAACCCCGCGGTTTATTCCGCCAGCAGTCGCGAGACGTTCTTCGCGAAGAAGGCCGCGGAGAAGTCCCTGGTGCAGGAAGAATTCGGGTTCAAGGTCGACCCCAACGCTTCGCTCAATCTGATGGTGAGTCGTATTGTGCAGGAGAA
Source organism: Myxococcaceae bacterium (assembly GCA_052386435.1). Classification (GTDB taxonomy): domain Bacteria; phylum Myxococcota; class Myxococcia; order Myxococcales; family Myxococcaceae; genus JBQTKE01. The sequence goes on along the minus strand of JBQTKE010000502.1, from coordinate 11,774 downwards.
GGGCTTTCACAACGTCGCCGCGGTGCTGGCGAAGGTGATTGAGAAGAACAAGGACGCTCAATTTATCTTCGGCGGAGAAGTTGGCGCCGGAGCGAACGAGCGCGCCATCTTCGACAGCCTCAAAGCGCTCCAAGCGATGTACCCGGACAACGTTCGCGTGCAGGAGGGGTTTTTGCCCAACGCTCGACTCATGCTCGCCGCGGACAACTTCATGGCGCCTTCCAACTCCGAACCCTGCGGCATCGCCCAACTGGAAGCGGAGGCGCTCGGTTGCAGCATTCTCTCCGTCAACATCGACGGCCTGCGCAGCGGAGACACGGTCCTGCCCTGGGATCCGGTCACGAAGAAAGGCTTTGCCTTCACGGCGGAACCCGAAGACGCCGCGTCGCTTGAAGATGCGATGAACCGAATGCTGGATCCAGCGGAGCGCACTTTGGAGAAGCGCTTCCAACGGATGAACAACGCCATGGAGTGGGTGAAGCAGTTCGACTCCCGCCGGTGGGGCGACAACATCTACGCAGGCTGGCGCGAGACGCGTCTGCTGGGAGAGCGGTTGTCGCGCGAAGGTCTGGACGCGCCGGTTGAGCTGTGGTCCGGCTCCAGCCAGAAGGCAGCGTAAGCTTGCGCGGCTCAACCAGCTGACGCGGAGGCATTTCGCTTCAAAGGATTCGAGCGGTGGTGGGTTCCACCTGAAGAGCCTTGGCAATACCGCGTGCTGGATGCGCTCCCTTCCGGAGTGGACGAATCTCGCTGATCAACTTGATGAGGATGGTTGAAGAGCTCCAGCGGGCAACGACGCTCCCGCTTCAGGGGCGAGGGCGCCGGCGAGAGACGAACAGTCCCATCCCGTTCCTTCAGCGCGCTCGACTTTGCCTGCCGCTTCATTGTCTCGCAGTGGCTCCGCGCAGAATCGGCGCGCCGCCTTCGCGTGATGACGCCGGTTCGGCGCGATTCCAAACGGTGCCTCCCTCTCAACGCGCGCTGGCACAGGAGATGAAACGGGCAGCGGCGCAAACCCAAACCCTCAGGAGTCCGCCGTGAAACAGAAACTGATTGCTGTTCTGTCGTCCCTTGCCCTCTTTGGTTGTGGCGCAGGAATGGAACCCATCGAAGGAGATGAGATGGAAGGCGGGCTCGAGCAGTCCGAGGCGGCGCTCAATGCCGTCACCACCCTCGCCCATTCGAATCCGATGGATCTCATCGCCTCCACCGGGAATCTGTATTGGACGTCGTATTCCATCAACGAGTTCGGCCCGGACTCCGCCACGGTCTATCGCGCGAGCAAGAACAATACGCCGGGCCAAGAACGGGTGTTGTGGAGCGAGTCCGGCGACCAGGCTTCGTTCTATTATTTCGGTTCGCTCACGTACGCGATGGTTGATGGCCGCTGGTTTGGTTACTTCATCGCGAACTACGGACAAACCTCACAGCTCAAGCGCGTGCCGTTGGAGGGCGGAACCGCAATCGTTTTGGCGAATCTGCCCGCGTACGTCGGTCTGCGTGACCTCACCACGGATGGCACCACGCTCTTCTGGGCCGACGCTCAGGCGCTGCGAAGCATGCCCATTCGCGGCGGCGCGATTGCAACGCTGCGCAGTGGAAGCGGCTTCAACAAGTTGGTGCTGAGCTCCAATCACCTCTACTTCGTCGAGAGAAGCGACATCCGCCGCATGCTCAAGACGGGGGGCGGCACCTCCATTCGAGCGTCGGATCCCGGCATCACCGCGTTCGCCCTCAGCGAAGTGGGCAATGTGATCACCCTGTACTGGGGCGTGTCGAACGGCGCGGTGAGAAGCCAGGCGTACGGCGGCTCGGTGATGACGCACCAGAACCCGATTGCTGGGCGCGGCGTCACCTCAGTCGAGTTCGACGGTTCGCGCGTGCTGTGGACCGACTGCAAAATGCCGGGCACGAACTACTGTGCTGTCCGCAAGCGCCAAGGCACCACCACCACCACCATCTTGGCTGACGGCACGGTGGGCGCGGGAAACCTCCAATCAGACGCGGCGAGCATGTACTGGGGCACCTCCAGCGGCCTGAGGAAGTTCGTGCACTGAGCTCGCTGTTTCACCATTCATGGGCCCAAGGCCCGCGTCCTCAGTCAAAGGGCGCGGGCCTTCGCCTAGTCCGCTTGGCGCGTCTCACGAAGTCCGTACTGCGTCATCTTCGTGACGAAGGTTCTCAGAGGAACCCCAAGAGCCTGCGCAGCGCGGGTCTGGTTCCAGCGATGACGTTGAAGGGCGCTGTGCATGCGCGCGCGTTCAAGCTCACGCACCTCGTCCGCGAGCGCTCGAAACGACGCTTCGCTGGGCTCGGTCGAAAAAAGCGCAGGTGAAGCGGCGGAGAGAGGACCGCTTCCGAGTCGTTCTTGCAGATGCCATGGCTCAATCACCTCATCGGTCACAGTGGCTGCGACGTAGTCGACGACATTGCGAAGCTCGCGCACGTTTCCCGGCCAAGTGTGATGGGCCAAGAGTTGAACTGCTGCCGGGGAGAGCGTCTGGACCCGTCCCGAGCTCAACCCAGCTCGCGTGAGAAACGCTCTGGCCAGAAGCACCAGCTCGCGTTTGCGATCCCTCAAGGGTGGCAAGTGCAAGGTCGCCGCGGAGAGCCGAAAGTAGAGATCCTCTCGAAAACGACCGGCGCGCACTTCGTTCTCCAACGTCCGGTGGGTCGCGGCGACGACTCGGAAATCCACGGCGCGTTCGCGCGTGTCACCGACCCGGGTGACCTTCTTGGTCTCCAAGGCGCGAAGCAACTTCGCCTGTATGGCCAGCGGGAGCTCACCTACTTCGTCCAGAAAAACTGTTCCGCCGTCCGCGGTCTCCAGCGCCCCTGCTCGGGCTGCCACCGCACCGGTGAAAGCGCCGCGCTCATTTCCAAACAACTCCGCTTCCGCCAACGTCTCCGGCAACGCGGCGCAGTTGAGCACCATCAACCGCTGGTCTCTGCGTTTGGAGGCGTGGTGGAGTGCGGTGGCGGCGAGCTCCTTTCCGGTCCCCGTCTCTCCGGTCACCAGCACGGGCAGGTCAGACGCGGCCAAGCGTTCGAGCAACCCATACAGCCGGAGCATCACGGTGTCCGCCAACCAAATCGTCTGCGTACCCAGCTTCCATTCTTTGAAAGCCGCACCTGCGGGTTGAATTTTTCCTGAGCCGGCAGCACGCGCGCTCTCTCGTGCTGCGGCAACAAGCGCATCTGCGCGGGTTTCGTCATCTGGAAACGTCGCCAGTCCCAGCCGCGCTTCGGTGTGAAGCGTTTGGCAAATACGCAGCAGGTCGCTCGCACGCGTCTCCAGCTCTTCCGCGCTCAGCTCCGGCGCCAACCACAACAGCCCCTCGTCACTCAGGCACACCGGCTCGGTCCGGCGCAGCCAAGGTTCAAGGTGGACTTGCAGCCGCATGCGGTCCGTTGCGTTCTCTAACAGCGCGAAGCCCACCGTGACCGGGCGAACATATTTCTTTCCACGCTCCAGCTCTGTCTCCACTTGCGCGCGAAACGCGGCTCGGTCGAGGACCCCCGTGGATGCCCGCTCGGATGAGGCATGGAAAACGAGAACGGCGTCTCCAACCTGCAGCTCATCTCCCGCGTGGAGAACACGGCTGGCGCGAATGGGCTGACCATTCACCCGCGTCCCGTTCTGGCTGCCCAAGTCGGTGACTCGAACCTGTCCCAGCTCCACCTCGAACCGTGCGTGCTGGCGCGAAACGCCCGCGTCGCGAAGGACCAGCCCGCAATAGTCACCGCGTCCCAAGGTCAGCTCTCCCGCCTCCGGGAGCGGAACCAACCGAGAGCTCTCGCGTTCGAACACCATGACCCATGCACGCGGCGCGGCGTTCGCGGGGAGGTGACGCGCGTCTTTGGTGGAGCCTTCGTCTTTAGCCATCAACACGGGGACTCTCCTGCATGAATCGGGAATCGGCTCGAATCGCGGTGAGGTGCGCCTGGAGCGCGTCACGTTCCTGCTGAGCATCTTTGGATTTCCCGGCGCGTTCGAGGCACTTCACCAAGTCCGCCCAGGCTTCCAATTCCACCAGCGACTTGGGCCCGAACGACCGAGAGGCCTCTCGGGCCGAGCGGAAGAGCGGTGCAGCGGATTCGCAGCCTCTCGCCCTCTGGGTCATCACCGCCTGCGCCCAGAGCAGGGTGGGCTGCGCGTTGTCTCGCTCTCCGGCCTCCGCGCGTTCGCTGGCGTGCAGCGCCCGCTTCATCAGGCTGTGAGCCTGCGCGATACGGCTGGCGCGGATGTGAAGAACCGCCAACCGTGACAACGCCGTGATGTGCGTTTCACTGATGACATCCTTGGGGTCCGAGTGCGTCAGCGCCGCTTCATAGGCTTGGATTGCCGCGCTGATTTGACCGGCATATTCCAAAGCCATGCCCCATCCCAAGGCCACCGTTCCTTGATGGCGCGCCGGCGCATGGCTTCGAGCTGCCTGACCCATCGCTTCCTCTAAAAGGCCTTTGGCTGCCTTCACCCGACCCGCGGCGAGCAGCGCGACGCCACTGTTGTAGAGCGGGATCCAAAGCTGAGGAGCGTCTTCACCGTATGCGGCGCGCGCCAAGGCATGGCTTCGCTTCCACAGAACAAGCGCCTCATCCGTCTTTCCCGCGCTCGCCAACACCGCGCCCAAATTGTCCAGGGTGCTCACCAGCAGAGGATGTTCCGCTCCGAACCGCTTTTCCTTCGCTGAAAGTGCCCGGCGCAAGAGCGCTTCCGCCTCCGCGCGTCTGCCGAGCAGGTTAAGAACATTGGCCAGCCCGCCCATGGATTCGATGACCGCAGGGTGGTCCTTCGGATGATGCTTCTCGCGCAGCGCCAATGCCGCCTCATGCGCGCTGCGGGATTCGTCGAACCGCCCGGCTTCCATCAACACCACGCCCTGATTGTTGAGCCAGAGCGACTGAACACCTGGCGGCCGTCCGGCTCGCTCCATCAGGAGGTCGACAAAACCCCTCATCTCCAAGGCGTCCGCCAATTTTCCCTGACGGTCCCCCACCACGAAGAACCGGTTGGAGAGGATGTCGCTGAGCAACGCATCGTCGTGCGCGCTCGCCGCAGCGCGGCTGGCACGATCGAACGCCTGCAGTCCCGCCTCCACGTCGCCCACTTCGTACGTCGCCTTTCCCAGCAGCTGCTGCGCACGTGCAATGAGCGGCGCATGGTCTGTCGCCTCGGCGGCCACGGCCACCTCCGCGGACAGAGCCTTGGCCTCGCGAGAGCGACCGAGGTCGAGCAGGGCCTGCGCTCGCGCCAGCCGCTGCTCCTGCGTAACAAGGTCTCGCCTGGCTTCCGGGCTGCTGGGAAGGGGCGTGGTGTCACTGAGCCGGGCGTCGGCACAGTCACCCACGGCGGGCAGATGATCCACAGCGACGAGTGCGCGGGTCACAGCGACGTTGTCAGCGGTGACCAAGTTCCGAACCAAGCCGCTCGCGGCGTGCAGTGCGCGGTCCAGACACCGAACCTGGCTGTCATACGCGGGCGTGGGCAGAGCGCCGGTGAGCGCTTCTTGGCAAGCCTGCGTGCGCGCCCTGCCCCACGCTGTCCCGTACGCGTCGAGGGCCTCCGTCACCCGTGTTGCGACGTCGTTGGCGAAGGGCAGGTGTGTCGAGGCGAAGCCGGTCTTGATTTGCTCTCGCAGCGCGGGAGGATAAGCGGCTCGAAAAGCCGCATCCAAGTTGTTGCACTTCGGCGTTCGAAACGTCTGTACCGCCCCGAGCACGAGCAGAATCCCTACTCCCGCCGCCAGCGCGACCTTGCCGCGGCCCAGCCGCTGCGGTGCCAGGACGCGGATGAGTGCCTCCATGCTTTCGAAGCGATCTTCGCGCCGTCGGCTCAAGGCCCGCCGCAACGCGGTCCGAATCCGCGTAGGAACTTTGCTGCTGGACGGCTCCGGGCGAACGGTGCCGGAAAGACAGCTCGCAATCCTTTCGGCGTCGGTCTCACCCAGGAAAGGTCGCTGGTCGTAGAGCGCTTCGTAAAGAGCGCAGGCGAAGGCGAATTGGTCCGTCCGCGCATCCAGCGCTTCGCCCAGATGCTGCTCCGGGGACATATAGGACGGGGTACCCACCGTGGCGCCCGCCTGAGTCAGATCTCCCTGCTGAGTGAGGGGAGAGGGTGCGGAGAGCGCGTCGGGGGCGGAAGACGTTCGCACCAAGCCGAAGTCACTGACCCGGACGGTTCCCTCGGAGGTGATGAGCGCGTTCGAAGGTTTGAAATCACGGTGGATCAATCCAGCCCGGTGCGCCGCCGCAAGACCCCAGGCGGCTTGGATGTACGCGTCAACAATTTGGCGCCAGGAGCGCGAGCGCGTGGATTGCCAGGTCAGCAGCGTGCCCCCGTCCACCAACTCCATCGCGATGAACCATTGGCCGTCCGCTTCATCCACCTCGTAAACGGTGACCACGTTGGGATGGGAGACCGCTGCAAGCGCTTGCGCTTCACGCATGAGCCGGATGCGTGCGCCCTGATCCGTCTGAGAAGGAAGCAGCAACTTTAGCGCGACGCGCCGATTCAGACGGGGATCATGTGCGGCCAGAACGTGTCCCATCGCGCCCATGCCCAACTGACCGACGAGCGTGTAGCGGCCAATGGTCGCTCCCAACCCTGCTCGCGCGGGAACGCTGGGTTGCAAGCTGGGATGGGTGGGTTCGAGGCCGGCCATGCTCTTCACGCGGCGCAGCCTAGGCCTCAGTCTTGGACGTTTTGCAAGCCGCGTCCCGCGACCGACTCCTCCTTGAAACCATCGACTCATCCACCCGCGCCATCACATCAGCTGGGCGCCTGCGAGCTCAAGCCCGAAGCCTGCATCGAAATTTACGCGCCAGCGTGCGGCTGCGACGGCGTTACCTTGCACAGGCTACAAATCCGACTTGTTGCTCTTGCGATGGTCGTCGCCGTGCGAGCAGGTAAAGGTGTGCGCGGAGATCCAAATGATTCGACGCATGTTGATGATGATCACGACCGCGGCACTCGCGGGAGGCTGCGAAGTGAACGCCCCTCTCGCAGACGGCCCCGGAGCGACCGCAACCCTGTCATTGGCCAGGACCTGCACCACCGCCAGCATCAGCCCCGAGCGTGAGCTCCTCATCCGGAGCCTTTCGGTGGTGGAGGACCCGGTGCGGACGCGCTTTTCGACGTCTGCCTCGGCGAACCCGGCTCAAGGGGCCTGGTCCTTCGGCGGGCTGATGGCAGCCATGTCTGGCGACGTCCCTCCAGAGCGCTTTGTCCGCGAGTGGCTCCGGCAGTGGGAAGCACCGCAGGTGGTGAATGGCGAGATCGTGAAGGACCGGGCGGAAGTGATGCGCCGGCGAGTGCTCGATCCGTGGATCGCCGCGAGCGGTGGTGAGACGCTCGACCTCTCCAAAGCTCCCTTCCAGTTGTTGGCGATCGTCAATCGCATCGATCTGCGAGATCTGTCCCAGGAGAGCTCCGGCGAGGCGCGCTTCGTCTTCGGGTTCGTGCCGTTCGACGGCGGGTTCGACGACTTCACCGTGATCCTCGAGTACCGCATTCCCGCCGCCACCGAAGCCGACGTCAAAGCGTGGGGCGAGCGGTGGCACGAGCTCGGGAAGTTGGCGCTGGGCACCGAGGCTTACAATGTTGCCCTGCAAGACCTCACGGACTCCTTCACGAGGAAGAACGCCGATCCAATGCGTCCCAACGGCAGCGCGCTTTCGCAGCTTCGAACGAACGAGATCGCGCTTTCGGAGAACGGGTGGGAGCTGCGCGAGTTCACCCTTTCCCCCGCTACCGGTCTTCTGCAGCAGTCGCCGCTCGCTCAGACGCCGCACGACGCGCTGAACAGGACCTCCCAGCTGCGCGACTTGGTGAACACGAACGAGGCGGCGATCCTCGCCAAGACCTTCACGGTGCCTCGAAGCGAGAGGGGCGGTGTCGCGCTGAACCAGCGCAACACCTGGTTCGCCCAAGGTATCCGCAGCGCGGAGGCGAGACACCTGTTCTCACTCAATACGTGCGACGGCTGTCACGGTGAAGAGACCGCGAGCAACTTTCACCACATCCATAATCGCAGTGCCTGGACCGAGGCGGCGCTGTCCGAGTTCATGACCGGCAAGGTGGTGTGGGACGTCTTCACAGGACAGCAGCGCTCCTTCAACGAGCTGCAGCGCCGGGGCGAGGACCTCGGTCAGCTGCTCTGCGAACGCTGAGGAGAGCGCGCGGAAACTGGCGCGCCCGCCTCCGATTCGGCTTCGCTGGAGCCTGCAGGATGTCCGCGTCCTAAGTCCAAGTTGTCGTGCCCCACGGCCTGTGAAATCGTGACTGCGCTGTGCACAGGTCATCCAGCTTCCCCCTCAGCTCCGGCGACTGCGAGCTCCTGATGGCGTTCGAAGAGGCTCGGACCCTCGCGAAGCTCGCGCGGGTGCGCGGGCGCGACCTCTCCGTCGTCTCGCGGCAGCTCCAGGCCATCGCCAAGAAGGCCCCGGTGTTGGAGAAGGCGCGGGGCCGCTGGGTGCTTACCGCGCTCGGTCAGCAGTTCGCGCAATGGGGGCACGCCGCGCATGCGGCACAGCAGGCGATCCTCCAGCAACGATCGCGCTTGCGGCTCGCTGCCACGCGAGAGTTTTCGGCGCGGGTCCTGATTCCGCACCTTCGCTCTCTACTGGGCGACGACTGGGAGCGCCTGACGGTTCAGGTCAAGACCCACGATGATGGAGTGGAGGCCACCCTCCTTCAAGGAGAGGCGGACCTTGGCTTCGACTGTGGCCGGCCCGAGAGCCCCTCCGTCCGGTTCCGCCGCGTCGGGCGCGAGCCGCTGTGTGTGGTGGCAAGTCCGAAGCTTCTCAAGCACCACCGGGTGCGGGCGCCGGAGGACCTTCTGGCCAGCCCGCACCTACATTACGCGCGACTCCCGGCGGTTCGCGTGCTGAAGCTGGAGCATGAGCTTCCCGAGGTCGTCGCGATCTTCTCGGACATCGCCAGCGCGCGGGCCGCTTGCGTCACTGGACTCGGCTGGGCAGTGCTACCGACCTACACGGTCCGGGACGAGCTCTCGGCGGGTGTGCTCCAAGCCATTGAGTGGCGCGGAGTTGAACACGAGTTGTTCGGCGTGCTCTGGGTGAGGGGCAGCGCTCTCGGGGAGACCTGGGGGCCTCGCGGTGCAAGCTGGTTGGGTCGGCAGCGCCTGGACTGACGGGGACCGGGTCTGCAGCGGGCTCGCAAAAGAGGGCTCAAGTTGGGCGCCCGGACGCCCGACGCCTCGAAGGTCGTCACTGCACCCACGGGCGTGCCTGCTTGATGAGGAGCTTTCCGTCAGATGTCACCTTGAACTCGCACTCGATGTTGAAGCTCTCGTCGCCGCTGTACTTCGCCTTGAAGTGCTTCTGAATGACCTGCATTGCCTTATAGAGCGCGAGCACCTCGCCTGAGGTGAGCACGTGCTTGCGTCCGGCGGGGAGCGGCTCATTGGTGGTCTGTTCGTACTGAATCTCCGGCTCGCCGTTGAAGCCGTAGTTGCCGACGATGAACGCGTCCGGCTTGGAGTTCCCTTCCGGGTTGGTGACCAGCTTCTCGCCCACCTGCGCGTTGACGGTCATGGTGTCCCAGCCAGGAATCGCCCCGCCCCAGCGGACCACGCCGTTGGCGATCTCATTCTCCTCGTTGGGCGTAACGAGCTCGGACATCACCACCGAGTGCGGATCGATTCGGTAGAAGTCGAACTCTTCGAACGCGCGATCGTTCCAGACGCTGGCGAAGACCTTCTTCAGCCGGTCCGGCAGCGTCCTGCCCGGCCTGTTCTCGTTGGCCATCCGGAAGGTGTACGAGTCGAAGAGACCGGCGCCGCTGAAGCCCTTGAGGTCCTCGCTGCTGCTGCTGGAGCGAATCCGCAAGTCTTCGCCCGGGAACTTGGCCTTGAACTTCGTCAGCAGAGCCTGGAGCTTCCCGTCGAGCGCGGGCGGCAGCGCCGCCTGCTCCATCTGCTCGCGGAAGTCCTTCAACATCGCCGAGCGCGTGGCCGGGTCCTTGAAGCCTGGATCCGCGAGCATCTGGGTGAGGCGCTGCTCGAACGTGTTCTGCGCGTCGTACTTCGCCGTCTTGAAGAAGCTGTCGTACCAGCTCGCCGGGAGCCCAAAGCCGTCCGGGGTGATGACCTCCGGTTCGCCGTTCGCGGCGTTGCTCACGTCGAGCTTGCCGCTCTGCGAAAGCTTGAGCAGCTCGGCGACATTCGAGCTCTTCGACCCGTAGGCGCGCGCGCTGCCAAAGCCCAACTGCCCCAGCTCCGAAGCCTCCTTCACACTGAGATCCGGCTGGAGCACCTGCGTGCGCGGCGGCCGCAGCTTCTCCAGATGCGCATCCGCCTCTTGCTGCGTGGCTTCGCGGATCTTGTAGCCGGTGGGCGTGACCTCGAAGCGGACGATCTTCCCCTCCAAAGACTGGACCTTCGGATCGTTCAGGATGTCACGCGCGTAGGCATACGGCGTCTTGTCTTGCCGCGCCTTGAGCGCGACGTGCGAAAGGTAGGTCTGCGGCTGCGGAGTGGCCAGGCCGGCGACGGGCGGAAGCTCGGCCGGAATCTCGTCCGCGTAGATGACCACCTCCCGGCGGGTAGGTGACGCTTCGCTCGTGCCATCGCCGTGGATGAACCGCAGACGGCCGAAGCTGACGCCGGGGTTGAGGGCGGAGAAGGAGAAGCTCTCCGCAAGCTCCGCGTTGGTGAGGATCTCGATGCCGGCGTTCTGCAGCACCTTGCGGTCCTCGCTGTTGTTCTGATCCAGCAGCCGCTCCTGAGATTCGCCGCCCGGGCGGAAGAAGAGGTCCTTTGCGGCGAACGGCATCGCGGTTTGCAGGCCCTGGTAGACCTCTTTGATCATCGGGGCGCGCACGATGTCAGTCGACCAGAAGCTGATGCTGTAGCCGCCCTGCCTGCCGTTGCCGCGATCCAAATTGTCGAACGCTGTGAGCGTTCCCGGCACGTAGCGCCGATTCGGATTCAGGTACGCCGCGCGGGTGAACTCCTGTGCGGTCATGTTCACGCCCAACCCGTCGCGCGCATACGTGTAGTGGTAGTCGAACTGCTTGGGGATGAAGTGAACCCTGCCCGTCTTGCGGTCGAGCAGGAACTTGAGCTCGGGCATTCCCGCGCGGCCAGCCCCCTCACCCGCGCGAGCCATCGAGTCGTACGCACCCCGGTTGGCGAGTTGAGTGATGTTCTGGACCGCGGCGCGGGCGTTGTCGAACAGGTTCGCCACCGGCCTCGGTGAGAAAACTTCATTCGCCGGCATACCCATCAGCGGACCGCCGAGGACCACCTCATTCGTCTGCTTCGGCGAGTCGAAGCCGTCCGCGAGTGACTGGGTCTCCGAGTCCGCAGCAGGCACAGAGGTCGCGTCAGGGCTCTTCGAGCTTTCCTCTGTCGGTCGCGACGTGACGGAGGGGCTTCCAGTGGCTGAAATGCGAGACAAAGTCGACATGGGAAGTCCTCAATGCGAACCGCCAGGCCGGCCCGCGCAATGAATTTATTGTCCGTAGACGGCCGGTGCGGGTTGCGCCGACCTTGCGTCGACCAGGAGTGAATCGTCGCCTCACCTATGCAAGCCGGAGGCTTCCAGGATATTGCCTAAAGCCCTGAAGTGATTCGCAGTGGAGGCGGTCACACGCGAAAACACCAGCAACCCGCTGCCGCATCGCCCAGACAATAGATGTTTTAGGAGAACCGGTTGCAGCCTCGAACCTTGCTCGGACGTTTTTCTCCCAAGATGGTGATTCGAAGGACGTTGAACGCGGTCAGGGAGGCCATCGAGCGCGAAAACAA
>JBQTKE010000501.1:0-10529 GCA_052386435.1 Myxococcaceae bacterium | reverse complement strand
GCGGGCCATTTTGCGACTCTCCTTCAGGGTTCAAAAAGGGGCGCTACGTATCAGACTTGCCCGGCACCGGTAAACTTTCGGGCGCTTCCGTCTCCTCCACGGGTTTCGTGGAGATGGGGATGCCCTCCCCTCCACGGACACGGGTGGGGAGCGCGGAGGAGAGACGAACGCTGCCTTCTTTGTCCGCGTCATGGGGTCTGTCCCGCTCCGCCGGCATCGCGGGGCGCTGCGGCTTCTTCCGCACGGATGCGAAAATGGGTCCGGTGGCGTCCAAAAAGCGGCGCACTTCATCCAACGGAAGCGCCGGCGAATGGTTGTCGTTCACGCCAGTCATTGGGCCGGCCATGCACATGGAATTGAGGATCGCCTCCTCGGTGCACTCCATGACCGCCTCGTAGAGAGGGTCAAGACGTTGATCGAGGAGGATCTTCATCTTGTAGACCATCTTCTGGGTGCGCCGCGGAATCACGTTCGCGGTGGAGAACCCGACGACGATCTCTCCCGAGCCATGCGCCGCGTACGAGCCGACGCGGGCAATGCCCAGGCCTACGCGCTTGCACAGACGGTTGAGCTGGCTGGAGTGGAGCGGCGCATCGGTGGCAACGATGGCGATGATCGAGCCGTAGCTCTGACCACGCTTGGGGGTGTCGCGGAACTTCTCTGCGAGCACCTCACCCACGGGCATTCCGCCCACGCGCAGGTTGTGCATCTTGCCGAAGTTGGACATCACCAGAACGCCCAGCGTGTAGCCACCAAACACCTCCGGGAGCTTGCGCGAGGAGGTGCCCATCCCCGCCTTGAAGTCGCAGGTCACCATCCCCGTACCGCCGCCGACGCTGCCTTCGGCGATTGGGCCCGTCCTGGCGGAGTTGATTGCCTCCAAGACGTTGAAGTCGCGGACGTGGCGGCCGGCGATGTCATTGAGCCAGCTGTCGTCGCATTCGCCAACAACTGGGATGATCACGTCGTGCTCGTCGCCGATCCCCGGGTTCTTCTCGATCATGTAGCGGGCGACGCCGTCCGCCACCGCGCCCACGGAGAGCGTGTTGGTCAGCAGCAGCGGGGTCTCTATGAGCCCCCACTCCATGACCTGGGTCAGACCACTCACCTCGCCCGCGCCGTTGAGGACAAAGCCGCCCGCGACCAGGCGCTCCATGAAGATGTCGCCGCCGTTGGGGAGAATGGCCGTCACACCTGTGCGCACAGGACCGTGGCCAGGGCGCAGCGGACCGGAGCCTCGAATCAGCGTGGAATGGCCGACCAAGACCCCTTCCACATCCGTGATGGCGTTGTAACGGCCCGGTTTGAAACGGCCCAGCGGCAAGCCCAGCTCGCGCGCGCGGACCCGTGGCTCAGAGGATTCGGTCACAGGCACAAGGCCGACCTTAGTCGCCTAAACCGGCGTCTCCCATGCTTTTTGTATGCTTCGCGCGCAGGCTGAAAGGAATGACGGTGGTCAAGCAACCCAGTCCCAAGCCTGTGTTACCCGCTCTTGCCAGCCCTTCCCCCCTCGTGACCGACCACGCCCCGGCGGCCCTCTCCTTTTCTTCGCTGTATCGACGACACGCGCAGCAGGTCGCCCGCTGGACCCAAAGGCTCGGGGGTCCGGACTGTGATGTGGAAGATGTCGTGCAGGAAGTCTTCGTGGCCGTACATCGGCAGCTCCACAGGTTTCGTGGGCAATCGCAGGTGACGACGTGGCTCTACGCGATCACCGCGAACACGGTGCGGGATCGCCAGCGCAAAGCGGCTCGGCGCGGCACCGAGCCGCTTTGCGCGGTGGATGAGATGGCGTCGGGTGATGCCTCCGCAGATCAGGACTTGGAAGCCAAACAGCTGCAGCGCAAGGTGTACGGCGTGCTGCAGACGATGAAAGAGAAGTTTCGCAATGTGCTCATCCTCCATGAAATGGAGGGACTGTCCGGCGAAGAGATCGGAGAGCTGCTGGATGCGAAGCCCGCCACGGTCTGGGTCTGGTTGCACCGAGCGAGGAAGGACTTCGCCAAGAAATTCGAGGAAGCGTCATGAAGAGCCCCGACGAGATTTTCAGAAAGTTGCCGCCTCCTCGTGAGCTCTCACCCGTGGAGTTGGCGCGGATTGAGCGGCGGGTTGAAGAGCGCGTGCGCCAGGCGCCGCGACGGTTCGCGTTCCGCAACTGGCTGCTGGGTGCGGCACTGCTGTCTTCCCTCGCCTTCGCCGCGACGTACATGGCGATTCGGCCGACGGAACAGAAGGTGAAGCAGTCCGCTTCTTCCGATCAGTCCGAGGCTGATTGGGGCGACGAGCGTCCGGCTGAAGTCGACACGTTGGCCGCCGAATCAGGGCTGATCGCGCATGCCCTTCACGAGCTGCGTCAAGAAAAGAAGCCCGAAGCGGCGCTGAAAACACTGGAGCGCTATCAGTCCCGCTTTCCATCCGGGCAGTTGAAGGCGGAGAGCCAAGAGGCGCGCGTCGATGCGCTGCTCGCCTCTCGACGCAAAGCGGAGGCGCTGGAGGAGCTACTCAAGATCGAAGCGCCCTCCGACGAGCTGCGAGTCCTGCGCGCGGAGCTGCTGAGTGAGCTGGGTCGTCCAAAGGAAGCACTTCCCATCCTCGACAGCCTACTTCGCACTCCTCTCGCGCCTACGGTCGAAGAACGTGCGTGGGTGGCGCGGGCCACCGCGAGAAAGGCGATCGGTCAGCTTCAGGGCGCGCGTCAAGACCTTCGACGCTATCTGGAGAGGTTCCCTGCGGGCCGCTTCGCCCAGGCGGCCCGCACCTCTCTCAGCCGTTGATTGAACCTGGTCAGCTCTGCGTGGGCCCGAATTCCTCATCTTGGGGATTCAAGTCCGTTACTCCTCGTGGTTGTGAAGTCGGAGTTTCCGAAAGAAAGGGTCTCCTATAGAATTTACGCATGGTTGACCCAGCGAAAGTTTCAGCTGCGACGATCGCGGATCTGCTTGCGATCCCCGAAGAGCACCGTCGGCACGAAATCATCGACGGTGTACTCATCGAGAAAGAGGCTGCGTCCGGACGGCATGGTGGCGCTCAGGTTCGGATCGCTCGGCGACTCGGCCCGTACGACCGACGTCCCGGCGGACGCTGGCCTGGGGGATGGTGGTTTGCAACCGAGGTCGAGATCCAACTGGCAGCGACCCAAGTATTTAGGCCAGACGTGGCGGGCTGGCGTCGCGAGCGGATGATCGAGTTGCCCACCGAGGTACCAATCGCTACGCGACCTGACTGGATTTGCGAAATCCTCTCCACGAACAAGCGCAACGACCTCATTAAGAAGAAGCGCGCCTATCACGACCATCAGGTGCAGCATTACTGGCTCGTCGATCCAATTGACGAAACCCTTGCGGTTTACCGATGGCACCCGGACGGCTATGTCGAGGTATTGATGGCGGATCGCAATGAGCGGATTCGCGCTGAGCCGTTCGACGCCATCGAGCTTCGCGTCGCCGTCTTGTTCGGCGAGGACGACGATGAATAGCGGTTGATCACCGCATCACAACGAGCGCAAAGGCAATGAGCAACGCGGCGTAGGCAATCGGACCGGAGGCGGACAGCGCGAACCGCCTCCAGCCCTTGTCGCGGCCAAACCGAAATCCCAGCGCCCCGCCGGCCGGGCCGCCCACCACCACGCCACCGCAGGTGGCGCCGACAACGGAGAGACCCTGGTTCATGCCGCAGGTAGTCGGTCACACCGCCCTAATACGTCACACCGTCAAGATGATTCAGAAAATGTGACGCCACGCCGCACCGTCGACACGCGCCCACCTTCTCGCTCCAGGTCGGCGTGGGCCCCGACCTCCGTTCCTAAGCTTTCGCTTCCAGCCGTGGCGCGGGCTCTTCAAGTTTGGGCGCAACCTGAACCTGCACCTGCGTCCCGGCTCTTCGCGCTTCGCGCTCTTTGTAGCGTCGGATCGCGCCGCTGAGGATCTCTCCGATGAGCGTCCGGTAGTCCATGCCGGAGCCCTTGGCGATCAGCACCAAGTCGCTCCAGTCTGGCGTGAGGCCGGGCAGCGGGTTGCATTCGAGGAAGTAGACGCGCCCCTTCTCGTCCATGCGGAAGTCGATGCGTCCGACGTCGCGGCAGCCTAGGGCCATGAACGCGCCTCGCGCGGCGGCCTTCAGTCGCTCGGTCAGCGCGGGCTCGATCTTCGCAGGCACGTCGTAGCGGATGCGATCGTTCCAATCCAACTTGTGCTGGAAGCTGTAGACGGGGTTCTTCTCCTCCTTGTCGAGGAAGACGATCTCCATCGGCGGCAAGGCCTTGGGTCGTCGCTCGCCCAAGAGGCCGACCGTGAACTCACGCCCACCGATGTACTCCTCGATCAGCGCGGGCTGTTGGTACTTGCTCACCATCTCGCGGACGACGGCGCGAAGCTCTTGTTCGGAGTAGCAGACGCTCTTGGAGACGACGCCCTTGGACGAGCCTTCCGCGACGGGCTTCACCATCAGAGGGAAGGTGAAGTCCTTGGAGAGGCGCTCCTTGCCAGTGACCATCATCTGAAAGTCCGGCGTCTGAATGCCGTGTTGGCGGACGATTTTTTTCGCGACGGTCTTGTCGAGCGCGATCGCGAGCGTCGCGGGATCTGAACCGGTGTACGGAATGTCGAGCAGCTCCAACAACGCTGGGACCTGGCTCTCTCTATTCCGACCGCGGAAGCCTTCCGCGATGTTGAAGACGAGATCCACAGGCGTGGACGAGAGCAGCGACGGCAGCTCCGCGGTGGCTTCAAGGTCGACGACCTCGTGGCCCCAAGACGCGATCGCTTCGCGGATGGCCTGCAGGGTCGAAGGTGAGTCGTACTCTGCCTGCGAATCTTCCACCGCGTCCGCGGTCGGCTTCACGCGCTTCACGTTGTACGTGAACCCCACGCGCAGCGGACCGGACTTCCGGGTGGGCTTGGACTGACGGCGATCCGAGTTCTTGATCTTGTACCGCTTCGCCGCGCTCTGAATCACGGTGTCGATCACGCGGTCAAAGTGCAGCCCTTCCAGCGCCGCCGCGGCGTAAATGCTGGCGCCCGGTTCGAGCGAAGGCAGCGCGTTGATCTCAAGGAAGTACGGCACACCCGCGTTGGAGAGCCTGAAGTCGATGCGGCCGAGATCTCGGCAATCCAAGACGTGGAGGATCTTCTGCGCCATCTCCCGCACGCTGTCCGAGGTCTCTTCCGGAATCTGCGCGGGCGCTCTCACGCTCACGGCCTTCTCGTGCTTCGTCTTCAGCTCGTAGTCGTAGATCTCGTACTTGCGGTTCGCGGTGAACGCTGGGTCCACCAAGTACTCGACCGGGCAGAGAACGCCGTCGTAGTCGTTATCCAAAGCCGCCAGGAACGGCACGGTGAGATCGCGGCCGACGATGAACTCTTCGACCAAAATTCCCGCGGGATACTTCTCCAGCGCCTCGGCCACCTTCTGCTTCAGCTCCGCGACGTTCTCCGCCACCGAGCTCTGGGTGATGCCTTTCGAAGACCCTTCGAAGTTCGGCTTCACCATGACCGGGAAGCGCAGGTTCTCCGCCTTGAGCTCCGCGAGCGTCTCCACGAACTGCCAGCCCGGCGTGCGGATGTCATGCTCGCGCAGGATGAGTTTGCTGAGCTGCTTGTCCAACGTCACCGCCAGCGCGTACGCGTCTGAACCGGTGTACGGAAAGCCCAGCTGATCAAAGAGCGCGGGGTAAAACGCTTCGCGGAAACGTCCGCGGCGACCTTCGGCGGTGTTGAAGATCAGGTCCGGGTTGTAGGCCTCCAACCGCGACACCGTCCGAGACGCGGGGCCGGAGACTTCAAACCGCTCCAGGCGATGGCCGAGCCGCTCGATCGCCGCCGCAATCGCGCTCACCGTTTCTTCCGTATCGAACTCCGCCTCTTCCTCGGCGTCCGACAGCCGCAGGTTGTAAGTCAACGCGATTCGCACTGCTCTCTCCCTTCGCCGTTGGCCCGCATGACCCGCGTGGGCGCACGCGCGCCGTCAGCGGCATCCGTCAGCTCACCCATTCCGGCGACAACTTTGCCGTCGATGACTTGTGTCTCCGCCCAGATGTCGCCCAGCCGGATGCCCAGTGGATCTCGCACCGCGCGGTACGCCTCCACCGTCCCGATGAAGACCGTGCCCGCGATGAATGCGACTTGGCCTAGGGGTGGCGGCATCATTCCGAACAACACCACCAACCCGAACGGTGCGTTGCGCAGCATGCTCTCGCGGAACCGAGCCGCCTGACGCGTGGGAAGGTGCACGACTTTGATCCCGGCAATTCGTTTCCCCAGGCTCTGCCCCGGCAACAGTCCGTCCGCCATCAGCAGGAACAAGAGCGCCATCACCGCGCCCGCCGCGCCGGTCACGTTGTAGATGCCAGCTGCGATGCAGAGATCGATGCAGCGCGCCACCGTCCGCAACCACAGCGAGCATTTGGGGTACGGCGATCCGGTCTCCCGCTCCTCGCCGGAAACCAGCCGCAGCACGCGTCGCTTGGCCCTCTCGGATCGCTTGGAGCGGCTCACTCGGGCTCATCCCCTTCGGCCGCCAGCTGCGCCAGACGTTCGTAGGCGCTCACCCGCGGCGGCGCACTCTCATGCGCCAAACGCAGCAGCCGCGAACGCGCTTGCTCGGGATCCGGGTCTTCAAGCGCCTCACCCACTCGGGTGAAGAAGACGAACGCCATCGCCGGTCGCTTGCTGGATTCGCGCATTGCGAATTGAACGTTCTCCAGCGTCCATCCCTTCCGGACCCACTCGTTGACGGCGCGCTCCAAGGCGGCTTCGTCCACGTTGGAGAGCTCCACGACCTTGTACTGGAGAAGGCCGGCCTCGGGAGCGGCGGTGCGCGCAGGGGGAGGCTTCGTCGATTTGCGGCTCGGCCGCTGGCGCTTCATGCTGCGAGCACTCTTCCCAATTCCGGCGCGCCGTTCAAGCGCGGCACTCGAGGATCTTTTTCGGGCTTGGACGACACCTGCGGCGGAGGTGCTACAGCAACTTCGCGGCGTCCAGAGCGTGGTACGTGAGGATGAGATCCGCCCCTGCCCGCTTGATCGACGTGAGGATCTCCATCATCACGCGGGAGTAGTCGATCCAACCGTTCTGCGCGGCGGCCTTCACCATCGAATACTCACCAGAGACGTTGTACGCGGCCACCGGCACGTTGGTCGCGGCCTTCACTTTGCTGATCACGTCCAGGTAGCTCAACGCCGGCTTGACCATCACCAGATCCGCGCCTTCCTCGATGTCCAGCGCCACCTCCTTGAGGGCTTCGCGGATGTTCGCGGGATCCATCTGGTAACCACGACGGTCGCCGAACTGCGGCGTGCTTTGCGCGGCTTCTCTAAAGGGTCCGTAGAAGCCGGAGGCGTACTTCGCCGCGTAGCTCATGATCGGCGTGCTGTCGAAGTGGGCCTCGTCCAGCGCTTTGCGCAACGCCCCAATCCGACCGTCCATCATGTCCGACGGCGCGATGATGTCCGCGCCCGCGCGCGCACAAGTCACCGCCATCCTCGCTAACAGCGGCAACGTCTTGTCGTTGTGGATGTCGTCCTTCTCCACGATGCCGCAGTGGCCGTGGTCGGTGTACTCGCAGAGGCAGATGTCCGCGATGACTTGCAGTCCCGGCACCGCGCTCTTGAGCTCGTGGATCGCCTTCTGAACCACACCGTTTTCGGCGTACGCGCCAGACCCCGCCGCGTCCTTCTGATTCGGGATGCCGAAGAGAATCACCGAGGGCACACCCAAGTTGTGGGCCTGCTTCGCCTCCGCCACCGCCAGCTCAATGGAGAGGTTGAACACGCCCGGCATCGAGGTGATGGGCTTCTTGATGCCGGTCCCTTCCACCACGAAGAGCGGATAGATGAAGTCCGCTGGAGAGAGCTCTGTCTCCCGCACCATCTGGCGCAGCGCTTCGGTGCGGCGGAGACGACGGGGACGGTGCGTGGGAAAGGCCATAGCGTCCCGCAGACTACCCTAGGGCGCGAGGAACAGCAGGCCCGCGGGCGGAGCGCCCTCCAATTCCAGCGTCTTGGGCGGCAGTTGCTGCGCCGCTTCCATCACCGCGCGCAGCTCCCAGCGAGGCGGGGGGTTGAGCGCGAAGCCTGCTTGGAAGACGCCCGCGTTCACCTGCTCCACCAGCTTGGCCACGGGCGCGACCGGGAAGAGGTTCGGGTGCAGCGGCGATTCGGGCTTGCTCAGTCCCAGCACCGTCTTGAAGACCACGGACTCCAACAGCGCCAGGTCCAGACTCCTGAGCGTTGGATTCCGCGGCGCTGCTTTGAGATGGAAGAGGTCCAGGTCTTGCCGGAAGCGAAGGATGCGGCCCACGTTTCCCGGAAGCAGCGCCAACACGGCATGGCTTCGGGTTGCCAATGCAGCCAGCTGGCCGCGCGCTCTCTCCAGGCCGCCTTCCGCGTTCAGCGGCGTCTCCAAGTCGTAGACGCGCGCGTAGTCCTTCACGAGGGAGAGGAAACGGTTCGCGTCGAAAGTTTCCAGGCGCGCCAGCCCTCGGTGGATGGGCCGAAGATCCGCGCGCTCATTCGCGACAGGCGTCATCGCCACCATCGCGCGAGCGCCGCGCGGCACGTTCACCAGCGGGCGAACAATCATCTCGGAGAGCACGGTATCGATGCGCGCCCAGGTCTCCGGCTCCGAGACCTTCCACAACCTCAGCGTGCAGTTCTCCGACTGAAACGTGTTGCGCGGCAGCCCCAGCGCAAGTCCCGCGAGGAGCTCCTCAAGCGCGCCTTGATCATCCGCGGCGAAGGCCGGAACCACCTGTGCCGCCGGAACCGTCAAGTCGGGTGCTTCCGATTGAAGCGCGTCCAGCGGCTCGTCCATGACACAGACGAGGTAGCGCGCCGGACCTTGCGGCCGTCCCGCGCGAGCGATGATTCGATCCACTTCCAGGACATAGAGGCCCGGGCTCTCCTCGACCAGAACGCCACCACTTGCCCATTCCTGCAGCAGTGCGCTGGGCGCGGCCGACGCAAGGAGAGCCTGGCTGTGGTGGTGTGGGTCGGTACCCAGAGACGTCAAGCGAGCGGCGAAAGGCGTCCACGAGAGTCGCGGCTCGACGTCGGAGACGTAACGGAGGGCGGTGAACGGCTGGACACGTGCCATCTGCGGAATCTGGACGCGGTTCCACCCAACGGCCTGCCTGCCCTCCTGTCCTACAGCGCGGCGGCCGTCTCGCTTGGCGCCGCGCGCGTTCGGTTCAACCGCAAAGCCACAGTCTTGGCGCTCCGCGGACCCGCGATGTCTAGGCGACGAACGTGCACCGCGGACGCGCGAGGCCGCACACGCGCGCCCCGCTTCAGGACGTCACCACCAGACGTTGCGGTACGGCTTGTGGCGCTCAGGATCCCTGTACATCGCGTTGGGACGCGCGGCGGACTCCTCCCAGAGCAAGCTCACCGTGGCGATCGCGCCCGCGGAGGCGACCATGGCCATCACGTACGGTGTGGGGTTGTCGAAGCGGCCCAAGAAGAGCGCGGAGATGAGCAGCGCCGCCGCGCCCGCGCCCACGCCGAAGAGATCTGCTCTGAGGATTTGCGTCGTGGTCGGGTTGAACTTGAGCCCCGCCAACGCCATCAGCACCGCTCCCACGCCGGGTGTGATCAGCAGCGCATCAAAGCCCGCCTTGAGGTTGGTG
Organism: Myxococcaceae bacterium; assembly: GCA_052386435.1. GTDB lineage: Bacteria > Myxococcota > Myxococcia > Myxococcales > Myxococcaceae > JBQTKE01. The sequence goes on along the minus strand of JBQTKE010000501.1, from coordinate 908 downwards.
GAGTTTCCTGTCGTCGCCACCACGCCCAAGAGCAACGCCGTGTAGATGGCAAACCAGCTGGCGCCGGAGGTCATCAGCGTCCCCGTGGCCACCGACATCTCTCCGCCACCAATGATTGCGGTCAACCACGTCGCAACGCCTGCGCCCAAGACCGCGCCCCACGTCAGGAGCGTCTTATCGCTGGAGATGAGGTCCAGCAGCCCCGCCCAGAACATGCCGCCCAACACGGAGTTGACGATGGCGAAGTTGGCCACCGGCGCTCCCATCCAGTGGTTGAACTGCCACCACGCCGATGCGCCGAACCCCAGGCCGGCCCCAATGAGCAGCCCGGCGAGCATCGCCTGGCGCGCACCGGCGCTGTTGAAGTCAAAGCTCTTCGCCACCACCTGCGTCATCATTCCGCCCGCGCTGAGCAGAAACGTGTTGTGGAGGATGAAGGTCAGGCTGCCAGGGCTGGAGAGGAACGCGCCCTCACGCACGTGGCCGTCGAGCGTGGCACCAGAATCCTTGGGAACCTCTTCCGGCTCCGCGATGGGCGTAATCTCCGGTAGCGGCCTATTCGCGGGCGTGTCGGTTTGAGTCGATGGCTGACCCGGAGGCGGAGAGTTGCTGTACGACTCCTGCGTCTGCGCGGGGGGCGGCTTGGCGGGCTGTCCCGGCAACGGCGCGGTCTGAACCTGCGGCGGAGGCGCGGTCGGCGTCACCGGCTGTCCCTGCGGGGTACCGGTTGGGCCTTGGATGATCACCGTCTGCGAGGGAGAAGACGTAGGAACCTGTTCGGTCTGGGCGAACGCAGCGACAGCCGGACCCCAAAAGGCAACCAACACTGCCAAAGAGCGACAACGCATCGAATGTGATCCCCTGTTCAAAATTGACGGCAACTCTCTCACGAACCGATCTCCACCAGG
>JBQTKE010000500.1:0-2584 GCA_052386435.1 Myxococcaceae bacterium | reverse complement strand
CTGTGCCGCCTTCAACGCAGCGTTCACGGGTGCCAGCGAGAGCTCCGCGAGGAGAAAGTGAGATCCTGCTCCGTCCGTCAACTTCACGGCCGCCGCCAAAGAGCTGGTGGTCGAGCCCGCGTGAACGAACGCGGGGCTGAGCGCGACTTGGCCTTTCCCGCCCACGATCAACGACGAGAGCGGGACCGCTGAGAGCAGTGCCGGCAAGTCCTTTTCGGAGAACTTCTCTTTCACGAAGACGGGACCGGCGCGGACATCACCCGACGGACCCACGAGCACGACCGCGCTCGCCGCTGGCGCCTGTTGATAGACCAACGAGAGCGCGCCCTTCAGCTCGTCCGAAGAGAGCGCTCCCCACTCGATCGTGTCCGTGGCGCGAGTCACTGCATCGACGGGATCCAAGATCGCCGCGGCGGATTGAGTGGCCACCGCCGTGGCACGCGCGCGTTGCTCCGCGCCAATGCGCGTGGCCAACTCTTCCTCGGAAGCACGCAGCAGGTAGAAGCCGAGCAGGGCCAGCGGCAGCACCGTGGCCGCAAGCATGAAGAGCACCAGCTGCTGGTAGAGCCTCATCCGGCGGAGCGCACCACGACCTCGCGGTCGCTGCGCAAGTACACCGAACCGACAATCGCCTTCGCGCGCTTCTTCAGCTCCGCCGCGACCTTTGACAGCTCCGTCTGGCCTTGCGGCGTCCCGTCACACATCACCGCGACCACCGACACGCTCATGATCGGGAAGCGGCGGCGCTCACCGAAACGATCCTCCGCTTCGATGTAGCCACGCTCGCGATCCTGGCGGTCGTAGTAGAGCGGGATAATCTCGTCGAAGACCTCGATGGTGCGGCGGCACACCGGGTCCACCGTCGACGGGTCGGTGATGAAGACGAAGTCGTCCCCGGCCACGTGGCCCAGGAAGTCTCCTCGAACACCTTCTTGCGCGATGATCTCTCGCAACAGGTCTCCGGTCTGGCGAACCACGCCGTCAGCCTTCGCGAAGCCGTAATAGTCGTTGTACGCCTTGAGGTTGTCGAGATCGAGGTAGCAGAAAGCGAACGGCCGGCCCGCACGCACCCGCCGCTCCACCTCGCGCTCGATGGCGCTGGAGCCCGGGAGCTGCGTGGTGGGCGACGAGCCGAGCTCTTGCTCCTTGCGCCGCAGCACCGACTCCACTCGAGCGCCGAGCTCAATCGCGTCGAACGGTTTGGTCAGGTAGTCGTCGCCGCCCAGCTTGAGCGCACGAACTTTGGCGGAGGTCTCGGTCCTCGCCGAGATGAAGATGACCGGCAGGTGCGCGGAGGCCCGCTCTGCTTTGATCTCTTCCAAAAACGAGAACCCATCTCCATCCGGCAACGCGAGGTCGAGCAGCAGCACGTCCGGCCGTCCGGTGTTGATCGCGTCACGCGCCTGCGCCAACGAACCCGCGGTGAGCGCTTCGAAGCCCAAGTTCGAGAGCACCTCCACGCAGATCGAGCAGATGTTGGGATCGTCGTCGACGACGAGCACCCTCCCTTGCTGCCGACCGGCCTGACCTTTCGCGAGTCCGTCCAACGTCGCCACCAACGTCTCTGCCGCGAGAGGCTTGAGCAAGAACGCGCTGGCGCCAAACCGAAACGCGCGGGCGCGTTCGTCCTCGCCGCTGATCGACAAAATCGGCGCATGACGCGTCTCTGGATCGTTCCGGAAGATCTCGACCAGACGAAGGCCGTCCACGTCCGGCAGCTTCGCGTCGAGCACCACGACGTCCGGGTGCATTCTCCGCGCGCGAGTGACCGCCTCATCGCCGCGGCGAACCAGAGAGACGTCGAACTCCTTCGCCATCAGCACAGCCTTGGCGACGAGGCCGGTGTGCCGGTCCGCTTCCGCGATCAGCACCTTCCCGCGCTTGAGCACGTGCCCCGTCGTCTCCGGCGTGGGCGCCGCGTCCAACGGCAGCACCACCGCGAAGCGAGCACCTTCCGAGCTCGACTCGGCCCAGATGCGTCCACCGTGGGCCTCCACGATGTTGCGGCAGATCGCCAAGCCGAGACCGGTGCCGCGAACGGTGCGCGTACGCGCGGTTCGCGCCTGTTCAAACTTGTCGAAGATCCGCTCCAGCTCCGTGTCCGGAATGGCCTCGCCGCTGTTCCAGATCGTCAGGGACAGGTAGCCCGGAAAGGCACGCGGAAGATCCAGATCCAGGCGAATCTCCCCGCCCTCCGGCGTGAACTTCACCGCGTTGGTGAGGAGGTTGTGCAGAACCTGGTTGAGTCGGTTGGGATCCACCAGCGCGCGAATGGGCGCCTCCGGGAGCGACGCGGCGAGCCGGATCTGCTTCTCCTCCAGCGTCGGACCGTAGCGGTCGATCGACTTCTTCACCAGCTCGTCCACCGACTCCAGCTCAAAGGACATCTTGAGCTTGCCCTTGGAGAACTTCGACAGATCCAGGAGGTCGTCGACGATCGCGTTGAGCTTGTCGGTGGACTCCTTGGCCATGGCCAAGTAGGGGTGCTGCTTTTCGTTGATGTCTCCCGCGAGGAAGTTCAGGACGAGATCGAGCGCGCCTGAGATCGAGGTCAGCGGCGTGCGCAGCTCGTGGCTGATGATCG
>JBQTKE010000499.1:0-8134 GCA_052386435.1 Myxococcaceae bacterium | reverse complement strand
ACCAACTCCACCACCAGGACCTCCATGGTGACGATGAACGCCATACCTCCCTGCTCTTCAACCAAGATGTCGATGTGGAGGCGGCGGCTGCGCATCTCCTCGAGGAGGTCCACGGCCTTCTTCACCTCTGGCACGAAGAACGGCTTCCGGAGAAGGTCTCGCAGGACGAACAGCTTCTGGTCCCATGCGAAGAAGAGGACGTCTTTGACGCTGACGTAGCCGACCACGTTGTCGATGGTGCCTTCGTACACCGGCAACCGCGTGTGCATATTCTCAGAGAGCACCCGCCGGACCTCGTCGGGCGTCGCGCCAACCGGCAGAGCTGCTACACGGTTCCGACATCACGTCCGCAGCGACGAGGTCGCCAAGCTCCAGTGCCCGGGTGGCGATTTTGCCCGCTGCCGGGTGAAGTGTTCCTCCCTTCCCGCTCGCCTCGCCCACCAGTTGCTGAAGTTCTTCTGGAGAGAGGCGAGACTCAATGAAGTTCGTTCTGTCGCCGAAAATCCGCAGGAGGGCGTTCGAGCTCGCTGTGAGGAACCAAACCAGGGGACGAGCCAGCGACGACAAGGCCAGCAGCGGCCGACCGACCAACAGCGCGTACCCCTCTGCCGAACGAAGCGCGAGCGACTTGGGGACGAGTTCCCCCAAGACCAGGGACAGGTACGAGACGAGCGAAATCACCATGATGAGCGCCACAGCTTCTGCGTGTGGAGCCAACCCCGGCACCCGCGCGAGCAATGGCTCCAGGTCCTGGGCGAAGGACGCCCCGCCGAAAGCGCCGGCGGTTGAGCCCACCACGGTGATACCGATTTGTACGGTCGCGAGGAACCGCTCGGGCTGCTCCCTGAGCTTCTGAACGGCCCGAGCAGCACGCCTGCCTCCCTCGGCAAGCTCCTTCAGCCTCGTTCTTCGCAGCGAGACGACCGCAATCTCCGACCCCGCCAAGATGCCGTTGACGAGAATTAGAGCAAGAATGACCAATAGTTCTGTAGCGATGGGTTTACCTCCGGCCCCTACCTCTATCCCGAGGCTGGCCCGTTGGGTCCGTTTGTACTCGGAGGCCGGTGAAACACGTCTTGAAGGACCACCTGAACGGCTCCTGCGAAGGGGAGCGCGAGGAGCGTTCCCACAGCACTCCCGCCAAGACGGCTTGTGACGCTAGAGTCCTTGCCACGGCGCTGCGCACGACTGTCGGGGCACTCTGGCTACCGCGAGTTATTGATGGATCCCTATCGGTTGGTCTTCCGGATCGAGCGCTCGACGAAGGAAGCGGTCACCAACTCGCGGGGGTAGTGGCTTCTCGGAGATCGCGCCGGAACGTTTGGCGACTGACGCCGCCCTTCGCCGTTAGCACGAACGTCAGCAGATCAGAATCCACCTCGTCCAGCTGAGCCGTCTGTTCCCTCGCCAGACAAGCGGTCAGATTCCAAACGGGATCGCACTCGGGAAGGAAGGCTCCGAGCCTCGCCGACTCCAGCGCGATCTTCACGTCGTTTCCCTCGAGGGCGTAGGTGCCAGCAAACGATTCGCCACGCGCGCTGTACTTCAACTCAACGTTCGAGCTCCAGAACGAGAGCACGAATTGCACGTCCGCTGAGAGGGGAGGCCGTCGAGGCAACTTCCACCACGTCAGCGTCGCTCGTAGCCGATGCCCAAGCTGGGATGGTGGTCATTTACGAGCGCCCGCTCCACGATTCGAAGCCGACGCTCCTCGACAAGAGCTTCCGAGTCGATGACCAAGGTCAAGTCGAGGTGCTGTGGGTGGTACTGAGCGACGGTCCTCTGACGACCGAGCAATTGCGTCTGGTCCCGAAAGACGGACCTCATAGTGGAACGTGGGTGAAAAGGATCGAGTTCCGCAAGGCAGACGGGGCCGAGCTCAACCGATGAGCATCGGGAGATCGAGCGTGCTGGGTTCCCCCCCGCGCCTGCATTTCCTTCCTCGAAGGACACGATTTTCGAGCCCCGTTCCCGCAAGGCCAGTGGTCCGGTTCACGCAACTCGTCCGATGTTTGTGCGTGGTCTCTAAACGGATGCGCACGGCCCTATTGGCCTGAACCGCTTCCGTTGAACGAGGTCGTCGCGGGCGTCGTGAGCTGGGGTCTATCCGCGCGTCGAAAGATTGCCGCAGTCACAGTCACAGTCACACCGCGTTGCGACGCAACGTCTGCGGCCACGTCGACGGATCATCCGCCTGATACGTCTGCAGCGGCGGCCCTTTCTGTTTGAGCAGTTCCGACGGCCGGCAGTCGAGCACGCTGGCCGCAGCACTCAGTCCGGAAAGAGTGGCCCCCATCACGCCGTGTCCCAATGTGCTCGCCCCACACAGCCGCAGGTTCTCAATCTCGCTGCTCACTCCATAACCACGCGGCCCCAGCTGCTGACGGACCTTCTCCGTCCCGTACATGGCGCCTTGGGTCGCGCGCACGTAATGGACGTTGGTCAGCGGCGTGGCGAGATCCGCGAAGACGATCTTCTTCGAGACGTTCGGAATCACCCGCTCCAGCGCCTTGATCATGTTCCGCTTGAGCCGCTCCTTCGTCTCCGCGTAGCCAGGGTTGCGGTCATTGGTCCCCGCGCCCAGGAACTGTTTGAACGGCTCAAACGGCACGAAGGTAAAGGCCTCCACCACGTGGTGTCTGCCGTCAAAATGCGTGGGGTCCTTCAAGGTGGTGATGGAGACAAAGAGACCCGGTGGCTCGTCATCGGTGAGCGCGGCACCTTGCGCCAGTGACTGATAAGCCTTGTCCGGTGCTTGCTGGTTGGAGAACCAGTAGTTACCAGAGTCGAATCCCATCGCGCGCAGGTCCAAATCCACCGCGCAGAACAGGCTCAGCGAGGACACGGAGTAGCGCGTCTTCGCCAGCTGCCGGCGAAGCCCCTTGCCGAGGTGTTCTTCGCCCACGAGCTTGCCGTACGTCATCGCCGGATCCGCGTTGGAGACGATGTGTCGCGCGCGCAGCTCCGTACCGTCAGCCAGGCGCACGCCGATCGCCTTCTTGGCCTCGACAAGAATCTTCTCGACGCTGGTGCTCAGCGTCACGGTCCCCTTGGCCTTGGCGAGCGCGCGGGTGAATGCCTTGGGCAGCGCGGACCCTCCACCGCGCGGATACCAGGCCCCGCCCAGGTAGTGCGCGACGACACTCGCGTGCAGCGCGAGCGGCGCGTCCTGCGGAGCGAGCCCATGGTCTCCACACGGCGCGGAGAGCACGGCTCGACAGAGCGGATTTTTGATCCTTCGATTCAGAATCGCCTGCAGCGGCGCGAAGCCCAAGGTGATCAAGCGCGGCGCCTTGAAGGGAACGAGCAAGAAATCCAAGAATGACTTGGCTTCGGTGATCACACCCAGCTCGGCGCGAACTTTCTGAATCAGGCCGAGATAACGGTCGATGCCGCGCGCGTCGCTCGGAAACCGTGCCTTTAGCCGCTCCGCCAAGCGGTCCACGCCGGCGCAGTAGTCGAACCGCTCCGCGCCCAGCTGACAGTGGTCGTAGCCGTCCGGGTTGAGCTCGAAGAAGGAGAGGTTTTCGGAGACGCCCAGCCCTTCGTAGATGTTGCGGAGCTCCGCGCCTTCGCCCAGCTGCCCCACGTAGTGAACGCCCGGGCTGAAGCGAAACCCTTCCAGCGAAAAGCTGTGACAGAACCCGCCGGGCACGTAGTGCTGTTCCAGCACCCGCACTGACATTCCTGCCTGGGCCAAGGCCACCGCGGCGGTAAGGCCACCCGCGCCGGAACCAATGACGATCACATCCGCGTCGAGAGAAGAGCTCACCGGCTGCTTCTAGCGCCGGGTGCCGCGCGAGGGCCAGCGCCGGTCTGCTGTTCCGCGCCCTTGCGCCAGGGCGTTTGACTTTGGGTACGCGGTGTCCACCCGGGAGCGGGCGCAGGTGAGCGCAAAGGCGTTGACGGCGGGCGGTAGGCGCGCCAAAGCACCACCCTTGCTGATGAGCTCCGCTCCACCCAACAGCCCCCGCCCACCCGCTCTTCACGGCGAACGATCCGTGGATCGCGCAGGCGCGTGTGTCTGCATCCCGGTCTTCAACAATGTGAAGACCGTTGGGTCGGTGGTGCGGGGTGCGTTGGCGCACGCGTCCACGGTGCTGGTCGGTGATGACGGCTCGACCGACGGCTCCGGCGACGCCGCGAAGCAGGCCGGTGCGACGGTGCTCACGCTCCCGCGCAATCAAGGCAAGGGCGCCGCGCTGGAGATGCTCTTCGCGGAGGCGACGAGGCGCGGGTTCCGCTACGCGCTCTGTCTGGACGCGGATGGTCAACACCTGCACGAGGATTTGCCCAAGCTGGCGGCAGCGACGCTCGCGAGCCCAGGCGCTTTAATCCTCGGCGCGCGCGACTTGGTCGCCGCGGGTGCGCCGGGCTCCAGTCAGTTCGGCCGGAAGTTCTCCAACTTCTGGGTCTGGCTCGAGAGCGGCAGCCGCGTGGAGGACAGCCAGTCCGGCTTCCGCGCCTACCCGCTTCCGGAAGCGTCGCGGCTGCACGTGAAGCGCCGGCGCTACGACTACGAAGTGGAGATTCTGCTCAAGGCCGCGTGGGCGGGCGTGCCAATCGTCTCTGTGCCGATAGGCGTCATTTATCCGAAGGACCGCGTCACCCACTTCCGCCCATTCCTCGACAACACGCGCATCTCACTGCTCAACCTGCTCACCTGCATTCGGCTCTTTCTACCGCTGCCGCTGGTCGACGAACGCTTCTACGAAACGCCCAACCGTCCCGGTCTGTCGCTCTACGCGATTCGGCGTTGGCTTTGGATTGGCGGCCACGGCCCTTGGCACAAACTGGTCTGCGCGGCGCTCGCGGTGCTGGCGGCGGTGAAGGGTTGGTGGTGGCTGTTGCCGCTCACCGCGGTGACGGGAGTGGGACTCTTCCCGGGGCTCGCCTTCTATGCCCTGGCGCTGCGCTTCGGCTGGCTGGTATGGGGCGCGGGCCTGGCATACGGCCTGTTGGAGAAGCAGCTCATCCGTCGCGTGGAGCCGATGCCCACCTGGTCCGGCAAGCGCCGCGGCGGCGTGTTGGGCCACCTCATCTTCTATTGGCTGATCCGCTACGTGGGCGCCGCGCCCGCATACCTGTTGCTCTATCCCGTCGCGCTCTACTTCGTCTTTGCCGCCAAGCCCGCGCGGGAAGCGTCACGCGAATTTCTGGATCGCGTGTTGGGACCGGCGCAGGGTTTCGAACGGCACCGCCGCGCGTTCCGCCACTTCCACGCCTTCTCGCGCACGCTGCTGGATGGCTTCGTGTTGGGCGCGAAAGGGAACACGGCGTTCAGTCGCCACAGCCAAGGGCGCGAGCATTTTCAGAACGCGATCAGCGCGGGGAAGGGCGCGGTGCTGGTCACCGCGCACATTGGCAATTACCAAGTCTCAAGCTCGATGTTGGAGTCCAACGTCGACACGCAGCTTGCCCTCGTCGTGTTTCAAGGCGAGGAGGAACAGCTCAAGAAGGTGTTGGAGCGGGGAACAGGGCACAAGCCGCGGATCATCGCGGTGGGACGTGACGAGCTTTCATCGCTGGAGATTCTGCGAGCGCTGCGCGAAGGCTGGCTGGTGGCGATGCAAGGCGACCGCGCCATCGACAACCAAGTTGTTCGCGTTCCGTTCCTGGGTCGAGAGGCCGCGTTCCCGGTGGGGCCGTTCGCGATCGCAGCGCTCAGTGGAGCGCCGCTCATTTCCACGTTCGGAATTCAGACCGCGCCGCGCACGTACGAGTTCGTCGCGGATGCCCCCGTGTCACTCCGCTTCGAGCGCGGCGTGGATCGCACCGCGCAATTGCGCGCGTGGGTCGAGGCCTACGTGAAACGCCTGGAAGCGATCGTCCGGGCCCATCCCTACCAATGGTTCAACTTCTATGATTTCTGGGCCCCTCCCAAAGCGTGACCCCATGACCTCGCCAGACACCGACCCGCCGTATTGGGTGCTCATCTCCGTGCTCTTCAGCTCGCTGCCACTGACGCAGGACGTGGCGATGTTGCTGCACCGGACCGCGTACGAGCTGTATTCGACGGACGCGGCGGCGGGAGAGGTGGAGCGTGGCCTGGTGCGCGGCGTGGTGAAGAACCTCCGCAGGGAGGCGCTGCTGGGGACGATTGGCGGCCCATGCTTCGAAGCGGAGCTGGAGACCGAACGCGGCCACTCCACCGTTCGCTTCCTGCTGACGCGCAGCGGGTTGGATATGATGAGACCGCGCTACATGAATTGACGCACAGCTTGCTATCCGAAAGAGCTGGCGCGGGCCCCTGACTGCGAGCAGGGTTGCGCGCACTCAAACTCAGGAGGCAGGTCGACATGACGTCGTTCGGCAGGATTCTGCTGTGCGTGATTGCACTGTCGTCATCCGCGGCGTTCGCGAGCTTCTCCGCGTTCTCCATTGCGGAACGCGCCAGCTTCAAGGGTGCTCTTCTGGATGAAGCGCCTCCCCTTCACCGCGCGGCCACGCTGGCGCCGGGGTTGCGGTTGGCGCAGGCGGACATTTCTCAGCTGCCGGTGGGCTCGATGACCCGCGAGCAGCTGCGGGCCGAGTACTCCGCGCTGGATGCTGCACGGCCCGGTCTGGGTGGGAAGATCGCCATGCTGGCGGTGGGTGGCGTGCTGGCCATCGTCGGGCTCTATCCGTTCTTTTTCGGATTGGTCACGCTGTCCGCGAGCGGCGTGTCCGGCACGTCCGCGGCAACGGTCAACATCGTCGGCGCGATTCTGCTGGGCGTGGGCGTGGTGCTCATCGTCACCGGGGTGATTTTGGCGATCGTCGGCGGTATCCGGCTGGTTGCGGCGATTCGCGAGCGCAGCCGCTATGGCGCGCGCATGGATGAGGTTCAGCGGCAGATTGACACCCTCGACGCAGGGGGTGGAGCGGCTCCTCCTCCTGCCCCGACCAACGTGTTCTTCCCGGTACAGCCGCGCACGATCATCGCCAGGTTTTAAGTCGCGGAGTTGGGGCACCGACGCCGTCGCGGTCGGTGCCTCGCCTCACGGAAGCTCCGGCGCCTCCCCGTTGATGCCGTGAATCAGTCGCCCCCTTTTCGACGCGAATCCGTCTGATAAAGACAGCCTCCGCATGCGCGACATTGTGATTTGGCCCGACAGAGTTCTGAACAACGCCACCAAGCCCGTCACCCAGTTCGGGCCCGAGTTGGAGGCGCTGCTCGCGGAGATGTTGGAAGCGGTAAAGAAGGCGGAAGGCATTGGCATCGCCGCGAATCAGATTGGTGAGCCGCTGAAAGTGGCCTTGGTCGGTCGCGAAGACGGGACGTTCTTCGAGATCGTGAATCCCTCCGTGCTCTCTCGCGAAGAGCCTATTGAGCTGGAGGAGGGTTGTCTCTCTGTCCCGGGGGAATGGGAGCTCTGCCCGCGCTTCGCCAAGGTAAAGGTGAAGTACCAGGACAAGTCCGGCGCGTGGCACGAAGAGGAAGCGTCAGGGCGACTGGCGCACGTGTTCCAGCACGAGATTGATCATTTGGAAGGCACGGTTTTCGTGCAGCACCTCTCGCAGCTCAAGCGACAGCTGATCCGCAAGAAGATGGAGCGGCGAAAACCCTGACCAAGCGCTCCGAACCGGCGTTGAAATTTGCGCTGAAGGACAGGCATTTTGCGCCTTGGACCGGACACTCCAGATTTCGCGGTTTGCCGACACGTGCGCGTTGGATTACGAGGGTTCCGTGTTTCTCCACCGTCCCCGCGTCACCTGAGGTACCGCTTATGACTGAAGCTCGCGAAGCATCCCGTCGTCTGGTCACTCTCCTCTGCGCCGTGCTCGTCGCTGCTTCGGGCTGCGGCGGAGCGCAAGAGGTGGCGGCGGATTCGGAGGCGCTGTTCGACTACGACACCTTGTCGGTTGATCAGGAGGTTCGTTCGGAGAAGGTGGCCGTGTTGATCTTGGCCATTCGCAAGGACCTCTCCGACTTCAAGAAGTACCTGCTCCGGGGCGACGACCAGTACCGCGTGCAGCAGCTCTCCTCGCTGGACACCCAGGCGGGCGTGACGCTCTTTCCTCGGGGCGCGGACTACCGCTTCTACGTTTATCCGAAGGCCTTCGGTCATGACGGCTACCAGGTCAGCGTGGATGACAATGAGATCTTCATCCGCAGCACCCACTCCGGCAGAGGCGGCGGCTTCATCGTGCA
>JBQTKE010000498.1:0-6446 GCA_052386435.1 Myxococcaceae bacterium | reverse complement strand
GACGCGCGTCCGCGGAGACGACAGGCCGGCGGTCGGGGCGGCCTCCCGGTGGTGCAGCGCGAGCGCGGCGCGGACCATTGACAACATCCCGCTGGCGGCTTGCTGGAAGCCCGCTTGGCCCGCGCCGGTGGAGATACTCAGCGGGGTGCCGGTGCGCAGGCCGTAGGTGCCGCGCAATCCCAGCAGCTCGTCCTCTTCGAGCGAGACGATTCCACTGGCCGCGACCTCCACGTGCGCGACGTGATCTCCCTCCGCTTCCGCGCGAGCCACCGCGGTGCGCGCCGCTCTGTCCACGGCCCGATGCAAGCGCGCCGAACCCCCGGCCAACTCTCCCGCTTCGGCCACGCCGCGCAGCACCGCGTAGATGCGTTGACGATCCGCCAATGCGTCGTCCAATCGCTTCAGCACCAACGCGACGATGCCTTCGCCCGGCACAGTGCCGGTGGCGTTCTCATCGAGGGGATGCAAGCCGCCGTGCGTTGATAGCCAGCCGCGCGCCTGCAGCACCGCATATGTCGATGGCGAGAGCAGCGGAGAGAGCGCCCCGACGAGCGCGGTGTCGCAGTGCCCCAACGCCAACGACTGCGACGCAAGCTTCACCGCCGAGAGCGACGACGCGTAGCCGCAGTCCGCTGCGAACTGACCGCCTTCGAGCTCGAACAGCTGCGCGACCCGTCCGGCGGCGACGCTGGCCATCGTGGAGAGCGTGTCCGCGACCAGCACCGGTACGCCGTCGAGCGCGCGTTTCACCGCTGCATCCGCGAGCTCCGGCGCGAGGTGTGACTGCGCCAGCTCCGCGGTCAAGTGCGGTTTGAGCGAGGGCACGGTCAAACGCGCGCGGTGATCAATTCGTTCATCCACGCCCACGCCCGACGCCGCCAAATAGATGGCGGTGCGAGCCGCACCGGCCGAACGAGGCGCGGCGCCGGCATCGAGGAGCGCCAGGGACAAGCCTTCGACGAGGTTGCGCTCAATGCGATGCATTCCCCTGAGCACGGTGGGTGGAACGCGAAAGCGCGCCCAATCAAAAGGCTGGTCCTCCAGCTTGCCGCCCCGCAGAGGCGTCGCGATGCCAGTGAGGCGGTTCCATTCTTCCGGACAAGGCGTGAGCAGCGATTGTCCCGAGAGGGCCTGCGCCCAGAGCGCCTCCACGGTGGGCGCGCCCGGGAGTCGGCAAGCCAGACCCACGATCGCCAGCGGCTCGAAGCGCTGAAGGCTCACCGGTCCGCTCCCGCGAAGGAGCGCGGCTCTAGATCGCGCACGAAGCGGAGCCAGGCCGGGCGCACGGGCGCGTTTGGAGGCCTGACGGCTCTGAGCGGAGACAAGCGCAGCCCGCTCACCTCCAGGAGGACGTCGCGAACGTCACCCACGACCTGCGCGTCCATCACCGGCTGTCCCGACGTGGCGCCGCGCAGTCGAACTTGCGCGAGCAGCGTCTCGTCGAAGCGCGGCAGCCGGTACCACCGCGCGGAGGCGAAGCCGGTGACGTGAGACCGCTCGCCACCGAACGCGTACCAGAGCCAGCGTGAGAGCTGCAGCACCCCCTCCAGCGCGGCGTCAGGAAGGAGCGTGCGTCCGCCGTCCGCGCATTCTCCCCCGCCGCGCGCGCGCACCGCGCCCATCAGGTGGCCAGAAGAAATGCGCGCCGCCCAGAGGATGTTTCGCGCATTGAAGAAATCGTCGTTGGCGTCTTTCGCTTCGTAGAGCGCCGCGGCGTCACGACCTCGGACGCGTTCGAGCAAGCGTCTGTCGAGGAGCGGGAGCGCGGGCTGAGCAGGCGGCGCGTCGGCGAAGCGAACGCGCGCTTCAAAGGCCACCGGGGTGTTGGCGGCGCGCGGTCCCACGTACAACGCGCAGCGCACCGATTCGTCGTCGTCGCGGACGGCGCTGGCCCAACGCTCGTGCGTCGGCGCTCCTTCGGCCAAGCTCCGCGTGGCGTGTTGAAGCGCCACGAGCCGCTTCCCCGGAACCAGCACCGCCACCAACCGCAACAGCTGCTCCAGCTCAAGACATTGAATGCCTGGGCGCGTCGACTCGGAGCGGAGGGGTGCCAGGGTGGCCAGGGCCTTCGCGCCGGCCTCCAGCTCGACGATCTCCTCCAGCAGTGGCGAGGACGCTCCGGGCGATGCGTTCACGGGTGCCTTTTCGGGGTCACAGCGCGGACCAGCTGCTCCAACGTTCGAATCTGCGTGCTCTCAGGCGCGGGTTGTCCCAACGACGCGGCGAGGGCGCCTCCCAACTTCTGTTTGTCGGCTTCACTGAGTCCCAGCTCGCGGGTCAGATCCATCTGCAACAACGCGTCGAGAACGGACCGATCGTCGCGCGGAGGGTTGCCGTGGGGTCCGTTGCCTTCCGTCCTCGGTTGAGTCGGCGCGGGGGCCGCGGGCTGGGGCGGCGCGGCGATTCGAGGTTGCGCGGCCCGCGGCGCGTGCGCGAGTTGCCCCATGCGCTGCACGAAGTGATCAAGCACCTTCTGCAGCGTGTTGAAGTCGCGGAGAGAGAGGTTTGGATCTCGCTCTAAGCCGAAGTGATCTCGAGTGCGCGAGTAGATGTCTACCTGCTTGACGGTGTCGATGCCCAGGTCCGCCTCGAGATCCATGTCCAGCCCCAGCATGTCTTCGGGGTAGCCGGTGCGCTCGACCGCGTGGCGCAGCAGGACGCGCTTCACTTCGGCCGGATCCACTGTCGCTCTGCCCGCCCCGGGGGGATGAACCGTTGCCACGCCGACTTGATACGGGTGCGCGGTTCCATTCGGGAACGGAGCGAGGTGGGCAGCGCTCTGTGCAAGGTGCGGAGGTGTCGCTGCATAGGCCGGAGGCGCGTGCGCGAAGGGCGAAGTGCCGGGGTGTGCAGCGTGAGACGAAGCGGGCGCGAAAGGAGAAGCGCTCGACGGTCCTGCGTGAGGAGGCGCGTAACCAGTCTGGTGCGCAGCACGAGGCGCGGCAGGCGTGGGTGCCCCGGCAGAAACGGAAAGCGCCGGCGTGGCCGCAGCGACTTGCGTGAGTCGATCCACGAAATGATCAAGCACCTTCTGGAGCGTGTTGAAGTCGCGGAGAGAGAGGTTTGGATCTCGCGCCAAGCCGAAGTGATCTCGCGTGCGCGAGAAGATGTCTACCTGCTTGACGGTGTCGATGCCCAGGTCCGCCTCGAGATCCAGATCGAGCCCGAGCATCTCCTCTGGGTAGCCGGTTCTCGCCACCGCGTTCATCAGCAGCTCCTTACGAACTTCTGCAGCGAGCAGAGCGCGATCGATCACCGGGGCACGCGTGGGGGCTGCGAGGGAGGGCGCGGGTGGCTGCCGCGCTTCAGCGCGCCGTCGTTCAATCAGCGCGACGATGGCATCGAAGGTTTCCAGATCCGCCGCGGTGGCACCTTGAACCTCGACGTTGAACTTCGCCGCGAGCGCGACGGCGGTCCGCCACCGCGATTCAGCGGAGAGCAGCGCGTTCAGAGGCAGATTGAGCAGAGCGCGTTCAGCGTCTGGGTGTGGCACCACCGGCGATCCGGCAGCGGGGACTGCGGACGTTTCCAACATTGCGTCTCCAACACGGTGAACGAAACAGAAGGCCAGCATTCGCGAGAACTGCTCGTGCTCCCCCACCTTGGGGTGCACGGACGCCATCGCCGCGTGCGGCGCGTCTTTCAAGATCTCTCGTGTGAATTGGGTCAGCGACCACTTGGGCCCGGCCTCGAGGAAGAGGCGCACGCCCTGCTGATGCGCGGTCCGGATCGCCTTGGTCCAGAGCACGGGCAGCACGAATTGCGAGGCGAGGAACGCGGGATACTCCGACAGCGAGCGCGCGCCATAAGGCTCGCCGTCGATGCTGGAGATGATCGAAATCCTGGGCGGACGGAACGGCAGTTGTTCCAGCGCTCGCTGAAACGCGGCCTGTCCTCCCGCGATCAATTGCGAGTGGTAGCCGTGCGAGACGGCCAGCACGTTGCACTCAATCCCGACGTCCTGACAGCGCTGGGTGAGTCCGCGCATCGCTTCGGCGTCCGCGGAGACAATGCACGCGCGCGGTCCATTGTCTGCCGCGAGCGCGCCGTAGCCGGGGAGTCCCGAGAGCAACTCCGGCACGGCGGCCGCCTCGCAACCCAACGCCGCCATCTGTCCTGGATCTTGAAGTGGCAGCGAGAGGACCGCCAAGGTGCGCGCGCGAATTCCTTGCAACCCTTCCGCGAGGGTGAGGCTCTCCGCGGCGACCAGCGCGGCAAGCTCTCCCGCGCTCTGACCAATCAACACGGACGGGATGGCGCCCTGCTCGCGCAGCAGCCGGTAGAGCGCGACGTTGGCCAACAGCACCGCCGCGTGCATGTCTTCGTCGCGCTGTTCGAACCTCGCCACGTCGTCGGTGAAGAAGGACGCGGTGAGGGCGCGGCCGCAGAGCGCGCGGTAAGCGTCATCACCCTCGTCGAGCGTCGCCTGAACCGAGGGATAGCTCCGCGCCAGCTCGCGCAGCATGTTGGGGTACTGGCCGCCTTGACCGGGGAACGTCATCGCTACGGGAGCCGCGGGTTGGCTGGAGATGAACACGCCGGCTTGCGAGAGGAAGTCGCGCGGTCCGTTGAGCGCTTGCCGCAGCATCGCGACTTTGCGCACGGCGTCCTGAGGCGTCTGGGCGGTGTAAGCGACGCGTGCCGCTCCGCCCCTCACCGCGCCTGATGCGAAAGGCGACTTCTCCGCCTGCGTCAGACACGCGCGCTCATCCGGTCCTTCGAAGGAGACGACGGTGTTTCGTCCGCGCGGCGGAAGGTACTGCTCCACCAGGGCATGGAAGTTCGCGCCGCCCACGCCGAACGAGCTCACGCCCGCGCGCCGCACGCCACCCTCAGGTCCGGAGGGCCACGGGCGCTTCTCGCGCACCACCTGCACCGTGCTGGGGAGCTTGCTGCTGGGGTTCTCGCATTTCAGAGACGCGGGCAGCGTTCCCAGCTCCACCGCGAGCGCGGCTTTAAAGAGTCCGGCCACTCCCGCCGCGGCGTTGAGGTGGCCGATGTTCGACTTGATGGATCCAATCTGCAGCGGACGGTTGCGGTTGGGTCCGTAGACGTCGCCCAACGCCTGCGCCTCGACAGAATCGCCCAACGCAGTGCCGGTGCCGTGGCACTCGACGTAATCGACGCTGTGCGGACTTACCCCCGCCACGGCGAGCGCTCTGCCTACCGCGTCCGCTTCACCCGCGCGGCTGGGCGCCAACACCGAGCGCCCTTTTCCATCGCTGGATCCGGCGACTCCGCGCAGCACCGCGCGAATGTGATCGCCATCGCGTTCCGCGTCGGAGAGGCGTTTGAGCACGACGATGCCCGCGCCCTCGCCGGGGATGAATCCATCCGCTCGCGAGTCGAACGGGAAGCTGCCGTGTCGGGAGAGCGCGTTGAAGCGGCAGGCGGCGATGAAGAACTCCGGCTGCATGTCGCACCAGACGCCGCCACTGAGCACCACATCGGCCTCGCCGTGGTGCAGCAGCTTGATCGACGCGTGCAGCGCGGCCAGCGCGCTGGCGCAGGCGGCGTCGACGACGAAGTGCGGTCCGCGGAAGTTGTAGTGGGCGGCGATGCGTCCCGCGTTGAGGTTGCCGAGGTGGCCCGTCAGGGTGTCTTCGGTGATCGCCGGGAGTCCGCGCTTGTAGCGACTCTCCGCGGAGCGGAGCAGCGCGTCGCGTTGCGCGGCAGGCACTCCGTTCTCGTCGAGCGCCTTCGCCAGCTCCGCTTCGAGCTCGCGGTAGTTCACCCGGCTGTCGGCGAGGAACTTCTTCCCTTGATACGGCAAGAACGCGAGCGCCACCGCCACGCGCTCTGGGTTCCATTTCCCGGGCGTGTACTTCGCGTCCGCCAACGCTTCGGCCGCGGAGCGGAGGCACAGGGTGTGTGACGGATCCAGCGATTCCTGCGCGGCGGGCGGAATGCGCAGCGAGGGATCCGGCTGGTCCAGGCGGTCCAGGAAGCAACCCAGCGTGGTGTACGACTTGTCCTTTCGCTCGCCCTTGGGATCGAAGTAGCGCGCGATGTCGTAACGCTCCCGGGGGACCGACTGCGTGCGGTCCATCCCCTGGAGCAGCCGCTGCCAAAGCTCCGGGATGTTGTTCGCGCCGGGGAAAGCGCCGCCGTAGCCGATCATCGCCAGCGGTTCGGGCGTGCGAGAAATCTTCTTCGTCGGGCGGTTGGCGCCCTTCGCTTCGAACGCCTCCAGCACCGCGTGGTAGTTGTTGCCGCCGAAGCTGAACGCGCTCACCGCGGCCAACGCGCGCGAACCGGTGGCGAAGGGCTGCGGCTGCACCGGCACGTGGAACGGCGTCCGCTCCAACTCGAGCCGCGGGCTGGCGCGTTCGAACGTGGGGTGCGGCGGAATCACGCGGTGGGAGAGCGCGAGCACCGCCTTGAGCAGACCGGCCGCGCCCGCCGCGGCCCTCAAGTGACCGACGTTCGCCTTCACCGCACCCAAC
>JBQTKE010000497.1:0-4729 GCA_052386435.1 Myxococcaceae bacterium | reverse complement strand
CACGCTGGGAACGGCGGCGCTTGCCCAGGCAGCTCTTCCCTGCGCTTTGAGTTGGGCCTGAACCTGAGCCTCGAAACGTTCGAGCTCTGTCGTTCGGGCAGCAAAGGCCTGGACGGTGCGAATTCCTTGCACGCCTTCGCGGACCTGCGCGGCCATGGCACCAAGCTGGGCTTGAGCCTGACGCGTCCGCTTGAGAAACGACCGGGTGAGACGGACGGCGGGGACGACGGTGAGCGGAACGACGACCAGCGACGCGAGGGCGATCTTCCATTCGGAATAGATGGCCACTCCCAGCATCACCACGACTTGGATTCCATCGCGCAGGTACGCACCGACGGCGTAGTTCGCGGCGGTCTCGACCGCGGCCACGTCGGTGGATAGCCGGCTGAGCAGATCGCCGGCGCGCTGCTGGCTGAGCTGGATGGGCGAGAGTTGCGAGAGGCGCGTGAAGAGCGCGCGGCGAAGAGCGACCCCTACTCGGTGACCGAAGAGGCCCATCGAATAGAACTGTCCCAGATAGGCGACGCCCTTCACGACTCCGATGGCGACGAGCAGGAGCGGCAGCACCCAGAGCCAGCGCTGGCGATCCAGATCTCGCAGAGAGGGCGCCCAGCGCGTGATGGCGCCCAGGCCATCATCCCCTCCGGTGAGGAGGAAACGAAGCAGCGGCCCCATCAGGTACGCGTAGAGACCGGTCGCCAGGCCGAGCACGATCATGAACCCGAAGGCGCTGAGAAGGAGCCTCGCTTGGGGTCGCGCGTAGGGCCAGAGGCGAAACAGCTTCTTCACTTACCCACCCGTTTCAAGGTGGCGTTGGCGAGCTGAGAGCTTGGGTTCATCTCCAGGACCTTGGCGATCTTCTTCTTCGCCGCTTCGCTATCACCCATTTCGGCGTCGATGATCGCGGAGATCACCAGCGGCCGCTCCAGGTAGGCGTTCAACCCGACCGCCTTCTTGATCAGCTTCTGCGCCGCCTTGGCCCGCGCCGCCTTATCACCTTCGCCGCCTTGAAAGGTCGCCCAGGCCAGGTAGGAGTAGTACTCGGGCTCGCGCGGGTTGAGCGTCACCGCCTGTTCGAAGCTTTTCAGCGCACCCTGAAGATCTTTTCGCCGCAGCGCGCTCTCACCTCGCTTGAGGGCGATCTCCGCCTCCGCGTTCACCGCGGCGACTCGAACATCGAGTCTGGAGAGGAGATACCGCACGTAGGCTTTGCGACGCTCTTCGTTGGAGAGCACCCGATACGACGCGGCGAGCTTGTCCTGAACCGACTCGAGGAGATCTTGAAACGAGGACTCGTCGTATTCGGCGTAGGTGTCGAGGTGAAACTCTTCGCCCAGCCGGTGGTACGCCTCCTCCACGTCCGCGCTGGTGGCACCGATGTCCAGCCCGAGGACTTTGAAGTAGCTGCCGGTGATGATCTTCACCGCCTGATCGCGCAAACGGGTGAGCGTCTCCGCGGGGATTGGCTTCTTCTTCCGCGGTCCGATTCGCTCGCCGCTGGCCGCTCCGCTGGGGCTGGGCGCGAAGACCACGTCGCCGGCGAGGTTGAGGAACCAGAAGAGCGCGTAGCTTCGGCGGAGATCGCCGCGACCGTGCGCAATGAGCTCGCGCAGCGGGATTCGCCCGTTCATCTGCATGGCGATTTTGAGGTCCTGGGTGTCCAGCCCGAGCGCGGCAAGGTCGCGCGAGAAGTCGGCGGAGCGCTGCGGGAAGGAGTTGGAGAACGGCTTGAGCGCTTGGGCGAAGACCTTCACCGGATAGGCGCGCCGCGCGCCGTCGTGGATAGGAGCGAGCGCGGGAATTTCGATCGTCGGGATCTCTTTCGCGAACTCTGTCCCGGCGAAGAAGGCGAAGCGGCCTTCGCGCATCCCCACCACTTGGGCGACCTTGGCTTGCAGGTAGTCGCGCAGCTTTTGCAGCAGTGCTTCGCCCTTCGCCTTCACGCCGGCGTGGTAGAGCGCCGCGCCGACCGGCTGGCCTGAGATGAGGAGGCGGAGCACCCTGTCCGCGTGCTCGGGTTTGAGGTCGCCCGTTTCGACCAGAAAGTTGGGAAAGCTGTCCTGGCGCGCGGTCGATTCATAATGCATCGGCCTTCCCTGAAGAAGGAACACGCGCCGGGTGAGCTCTCGGAAGGCGACGACGAGAATGCCGCTCTTGCGTTCGCGAAAACAGGCATGAAGCGCGGTGGGCAGGCCGGCTGACCAAGTGGAGGTTCCGTGCTGCATCGCGAGTCCGGCGCGGAGCTCACCGGTCGCTTGCGGAGAACGCGAGAGGGTGATGTCAATGCCGCGCACCGCCTCCGCGGCACGGGCCTGCGAAGCGGCGAAGAGCGCACGCAGCTTGTCGATAAGCTCGTGGGTTTTGGTGGGGTCCGCGATGTAGCCATCCGCCTTGAGGTCGAGGATCGAACTGACGCCTTTGGCTCGCCCCAGGTGGCCCCTGTCGAGGATGACCAGCGGTACGCGGGCGCCTCGGTCGGTCGCGCGAATGAGCTTGCCCAGGTGGCTTCCCTTGAGCTTGGGAAAGTCGACTGCAATGACCACGCCGTCTGGGCGACCTGCGACGAAATGTTCGAGGGCGGCGCCGGGCTCGTCGATACCGCGCACCTCGAACCCGGCCTGGGCGAGGGCCACGGCGACGTGCTCACGCGTGGGGGCGTGGTGATCAGCGAGCAGAAGCGTTTTCAACGCCTCAAGCTTACACCGCGCCTCCCCGCCCCTCTCAATTCGCGTGGGCCGGCTGTCAGGTTTCCGTCTAGGGTGCGCGCGCGCATGGGTGCTTTGGACGTACTGGTGGTGGCGGGAGAGTCATCGGGCGACCAGCACGCCGCGGACCTGGTGGCTGAGCTGCAACGCAAGCGCCCGGACCTCCACTTCTTTGGGATGGGAGGACCGAAGCTGGCCGCTCGGTTCGTGGACCGGATCTACGACGCCAGCGAAGTCAACGTGATGGGCATCACGGAGGTGTTGCCCAAGCTCAGGCGGATCCTTCGCGTAATGGACGGCTTGGGCGAAGCGGCGGCGCGACGAACGCCGGCGTGCGCGATCCTGGTCGACATCCCGGACTTCAACCTGCGCTTCGCGCGGCGGCTCAAAGCGCTGGGGATCCCGGTCGTCTATTACGTGAGCCCCACGGTGTGGGCCTGGCGAAAGGGACGGCTGGACGCGATCGCGGCGCGGGTGGATCGAATGCTGTGCATCCTTCCTTTCGAGGAGCGGTTCTACACGCGGCACCGGGTGCCGGTGACGTATGTCGGAAATCCGGTGGTGGAGCAGGTTCCGAAGCCGGCTTCTGCTGTTGAGTTTCGACGTGCTCTCGGGCTGTCGGAGACTCGGCCCACTTTGGCGCTGCTGCCCGGCAGTCGCGGAGGCGAGCTGCATCGGCTGCTCCCGACGATGTTGCGGGCGGCGCGGGTGATCTCCGAGAAGCATCCCGGTCTTCAGCTGGCTTTACCAGTGGCGCCGTCGGTAGATCGTGCGTGGATCGTTCAGCAGATCAAGTTGAGTGGACTGGGCGTCGCGTTGATCGACGGGAAGGCGCCGGAGGTGGTGGGTGCGAGTGACGTGGCCCTTGTCGCTAGCGGCACGGCCACTCTGGAAGCAGCGCTGATGGAACGACCGCTGGTGGTGGTCTACCGGGTCGCGACGGTGAGCTATTGGGTGGGGCGGGCGCTGGTGGATGTGCCGCACATCGCTCTGCCGAATCTTCTCCTGGGGGATCGGGTCGTCCCGGAGTTGTTGCAGGGCGAGCTCACGGTGGCTCGGGTGGTGGCGGAGGTTGAGCGGCTCTGGCCTGGGATGCCAGACCATGCTCGTGTGGTGAGTCGTCTCAAGGGGCTGCGCCCTCTGCTTTCACCCGGTGGCGCGACGGCGGCGGGAGCGGCTTCCAAGGCCGCGGATGCCGTCCTCGCCGAGTTACACCGGGGCGTAAATCCGGCGTGACAGGGACGGGCTTGGTGCTATGTCGCCTGCCCCATGAGTCCGGCGCTGGTCTGCATCCCGACCTACAACGAAAAAGAGAGCTTGGGCCCCATCACCGCGGCGGTGCTGGCGGCGGATCCCCGCGTGGACATTGTGGTGATCGACGACAACAGTCCGGATGGGACGGGGCAGTTGGCGGATGAGCTGGCGCGCAAGGAACCTCGGATCCGGGTGCTCCACCGCGAGAAAAAGGAAGGACTGGGCCGGGCTTATCTGCACGCGTTCCGCTGGGCGCTGGATCAGGGCTACCAGTTCATCTTGGAGATGGACGCGGACTTCAGTCACGACCCGAAGTACTTGCCTCGGTTTCTGGACGAGGCGATGGCTGGGACGGATCTGGTGCTGGGATCGCGTTACGTGGAGGGCGGCGGGACGGTTAACTGGGGGGCACTTCGCAAAATCGTGAGCAAGGGTGGCTCGCTCTATGCGCGGAGCATCTTGGGTGTCGGGGTGCGCGACCTGACGGGTGGTTTCAAGTGCTTCAACCGTCGCGTCCTGGAAGCGATCGGGTTGGAAGACGTTCGCAGCACCGGGTACGCGTTTCAGATTGAGCTGACGTATCGAACGCTCAAGCGCGGCTTCACGGTGAAGGAGATCCCGATCGTGTTCGAGGACCGCCGCGTGGGTCACTCGAAGATGAGCAGGAAGATCTTTCTGGAGGCCCTCACCCTGGTTTGGAAGATCCGACTGGCGGGATGATGCAGGCCACGGCTTCTTTCTTCCTCGTTGCGTTCTCCGCGGTGTTCTTC
>JBQTKE010000496.1:0-6682 GCA_052386435.1 Myxococcaceae bacterium | reverse complement strand
TGACGGTCGAGCTCTTTGCAGGCGGCGCACCACTCGGCAAAGAAGTCGATCATCACCGGCTTCCCGCTCTCCTTGGCCAACATGAGAGCGTCATCGAACACCGCCACGTTCTGCGTTCCTTTGACCTTCAGGTTCCAGGTGAAGTCCGTCTTACCCGGAGACAAAGCCCCCATCCGCAGCAGCGCGGCAACCACGATCAGCGCCACGCCGAGTCCTTTGAAGGCGGCCTGACGCGCACCCTCTTTGAACGAGAGGTGGACCGCACCCATCAGCACGCCCACCGCGGCGATCGCGCCGGGGATCACTGCACCACGAACAGAACCGAGCCCTCCACCCGTCTTCGCGATCAGATCGCGCAGCGGACCCAACGCGTCCTTCAGGTACATCAACGCCAAGGCGACGAGCGCGATGCCAAAGATGCTCTTTACCCACTCCATCCAGACGCCACCTCTTGGCAAGCGCAAGGTGAACACCCCGATGAGGAAGAACGGCACGCCAATGCCGAGCGCGTAGATGAAGAGCAGTGTGCCGCCCAAGACCGGGCGCTGGGTGTGAGCAACGAACGTGAGGACCCCGGACAACGCGGGGCCTGTGCAGGGCGCGGCGAGCAAACCGGAGACGCTGCCCATCAGAAATGCGCCAAGGTACCCGGAGCCGCCGACGGTGTTGAGCTTCTGCGCCAGACCTGAAGGGACCGCAAGCTCGAACGCACCGAACATGGACGACGCGAGCACCAACATGAAAGCGGCGAGGAAGAGCGCGAACCGCCAATCGCCCAGCACCGAGCCGAACGCCTTCCCGGTGTACGCGGCGACCACGCCCAGGATCGCGAAGAGCAGTCCCATTCCCACGACGTACGAGCCGGTCAGCGCGACGGCCTTGGGCCGACTCTCCGCCTTGCGCGCACCGAACACGCCGACCGTGATGGGAATGAGCGGATAGACGCACGGGGTCAGCGAGGTGAGCAGGCCGGCAAGGAAGATGACGCCCGTGGCGAGCCAAAGTTGCCCGCCCTCGAGCAGCGCGTCCGCCTTGAGCCCGTTATCTCCGGCGGGAAACAAGAATGGGACGACCGCCAGGGCAGCACCGGCAACGACAGCCAGGAGACCAATTCGGTTCGACTTCACGCTGGAGACCTCCAACGGCTATTCCGTAGCCGTGTTCCCTGAACCTTGCTCGTGACCAGCCAAGCGCGCTCAATGATTCATGAATCATGGCCTGGTTGGCTTGACCAGAGGGGGTGGGCTTCTATAATAGACCTATCCAGTCCACATTGGTGGGCCAATGTAAGGCACCACCAACGCGACCCGGAGCGCCGAGACACATGGTCAAGCTGCCTATCTACATGGACAACCACGCCACCACGCCGCTCGATCCGCGCGTGTTGGAGACCATGTTGCCCTATTTCCGTGAGGACTTCGGCAACGCCGCATCACGCAACCACGTGTTCGGTTGGAAGGCCGAAGCGGCCGTAGAGAAGGCACGCAAGCAAGTTGCCGAGCTTATCGGCGCGTCCGACAAAGAGCTCATCTTCACCAGCGGCGCCACCGAATCGGACAACCTCGCCATCAAGGGCGTCCTGGATTTCTACCGCAGCAAGGGCGACCACATCGTCACGCTCAAGACCGAGCACAAAGCGGTGCTCGACTCCTGCAAGCGGCTGGAGCGCGCGCGGGCCGAGCGGATTGAAGAGCTTCGTCAGCAGCGGCTGGTCGAGCTGGCGAGCGTGGAGGTCACGGACGAGAACGCCGCGGCGCTCGCGGAGCAGTTCAAGCTCGACCAAGACCCGGTCTTAAAGAAGTGGATTGAACGCGTTCAGACCGGCGCGCGCGTGACGTATTTGGATGTGCAGAAGGACGGCAAGGTCGACCTGGAAGCGCTCAAGGCGGCCATCACCGACAAGACCGTGTTGGTGAGCATCATGCTCGCCAACAACGAGATCGGCACGGTTCAGCCGGTGAACGAGATTGGGAAGATCTGCCGCGAGCGCGGTGTGCTCTTCCACTGCGACGCGGTGCAGGGATTGGGCAAGGTTCCCTTCAATGTCGACGAGGCGCACGCGGATCTGGTCTCGATCACCGCGCACAAGATCTACGGCCCCAAAGGCGTGGGCGCTCTCTACGTCCGTCGTAAGCCGCGCGTGCGCATCGCGCCGATCATCGACGGCGGCGGTCATGAGCGCGGCATGCGCTCCGGCACTTTGAACGTCGCCTCCATCGTCGGCTTCGGGAAGGCGTGCGAGATCGCGCGGCTGGAGCGCGAGGACGAAGGCAAGCGCTTGAGCGCGCTGCGGGAGCGGCTGAAGAAGCGGCTGTTCTCCGGCTTGGACATGCTCACACTAAACGGCCACCCGGCGGATCGCCTCCCCGGCAACCTAAACATCTCGTTCGCGTTTGTTGAGGGTGAGGCGATGATGATGGCCATCAAGGACGTCGCGGTCTCGTCTGGCTCAGCCTGCACCTCAGCGTCGCTGGAACCTTCTTACGTGCTGCGCGCGTGTGGCGTGGAAGAGGACATGGCGCACAGCTCCATCCGCTTCGGGATTGGCCGCTTCAATACCGAGGAAGAGATCGACTATGTCGCCGACCTGGTCATTTCGAAGGTGAACAAGTTGCGCGACATGAGCCCTCTGTACGAAATGGCGAGAGAGGGCATCGACCTCAAGAGCATCCGGTGGGAGGCCCACTAACATGGCATACAGCGACAAAGTCATTGAGCATTACGAGAACCCCCGCAACGTCGGCACGCTCGACAAAGACGACCCGAACGTCGGCACCGGCCTGGTCGGCGCGCCCGCCTGCGGCGACGTCATGCGGCTGCAGCTGAAGATCTCCGACGACGGGACGATCCAAGACGCGAAGTTCAAGACGTTCGGCTGCGGTTCGGCCATCGCCTCCAGCTCTCTGGTCACCGAATGGGTGAAGGGACGCTCGGTGGACGACGCGATAAAGATCTCCAACAAGGACGTCGCCCGGGAGCTGTCGTTGCCTCCGGTGAAGATCCACTGCTCGGTGCTGGCAGAGGACGCGATCAAGGCTGCGATCGCCGACTTCAAGAAGAAGCGCGAAGAACGGAAAAAGTCCGCGTGATGGATACGCCTGCCGCCACCCCAGCCCCTGTTGCCGCCAAGCCGGCGCCCAAGGGCTTTGGAATCACCGACGCCGCCGTGGTCCGGTTGCGCGCGCTGCTCGAGGAGCGGCAGACGCCTGCGGCTGGATTGCGGATCGCGGTGAAGGGTGGCGGATGCTCCGGGTTGGCCTACTCCATTGAGTGGGCAGAGCAGCCGCGTGAGCGCGACAAGATTTTTGAGAAGGAAGGCGTCCGCGTGTTCGTGGACCCCAAGAGCTTCTTGTACGTGATGGGCTCGGAGCTGCACTTCGAGCAGGGGCTGCTCAGCTCGGGATTCAAGCTTCAGAACCCGAACGTGAAGACCGCCTGCGGGTGCGGCGAGAGCTTCACGGTTTGACCTGCTGCTGAGCGTTCGATGAACTCCTACTTCGATGTGTTCGCGCTGCCCCCCCGGCATGCGATGGATGTAACTGCGCTGGAGAAGCAGTTCCGCGAGCTGTCGCTCAAGCACCATCCGGATCGGGTGACGTCCGGTGATGCGCGCGAACGCAGGATCGCGGTGGAGCAGACCACCACGCTCAACGACGCGTTCAAGACGCTCAAGGATCCTACGCGGCGCGCGTTCTACTTGCTCAAGTTGCGCGGCGTGGATCTGGACCGCGACGAGCAAGGCGCTGTCAGCGAGGAGATCAAACGGCTGACCACCCCGCCCATGGAGTTTCTCGAAGAGATGATGGAGCTTCGCGAAGCGTTGTCGGAAACGCGGGCGCGCAAGGACGTGGTTGCCGCCCAGAAGATGGGCGAGGACGTCCAAAAACGGAAGATGGCGGCATTGGAGGAAGCGGTGGCGGCGCTGGATGAAGCGGCTTCGCCGACCTCTCTCGAAAAGGCCGCGCGTGCCCTGGGCCGAGTGCGGTACTTCACGCGCTTTCTCGAAGAGGTGGACGCCATCGAAGAGGAGGCGCTGTCGTGAGCAAGAACGGCTACCTGCAGATCCATGATCCCCTCAAGCCGAAGGGCCACGCGGTAGGGATCGATCTGGGGACGACCAACTCACTCGTCGCCGCCGTGGTGAACGGCAAGCCGGTCTGCCTGTCCGCGGACGAGAACGACTCGCAGCTGTTGCCCTCGGTCGTGCACTACGCCCACGAGGGCGGCGTCGTGGTGGGCGCCCGAGCGAAGATGCTCGCCGCGCAGTTTCCCACCGACACCATCGCGTCGGTGAAGCGGTTCATGGGCAGAAGCCCGGACGATACACAGACGCAGCGGCTGCACAGCCACAAGCTGGTCCCGGGCGGGAAGATCGTTCGCTTCGAGGTCTCCGGGGGGCAGCCGGTCACGCCCATTGAGGTGTCGGGCGAGATCTTGCGCGCGCTCAAACGGCGAGCAGAGGCGCACTTCGCCGGGCGCGTGGAGCAAGCGGTGATCACCGTGCCCGCGTACTTCGATGACGCGCAGAGGCAGGCCACCAAGGACGCGGGTCGACTCGCGGGCCTGGAGGTTCTGCGCTTGCTCAACGAGCCCACCGCCGCGGCGCTGGCCTACGGCTTGGACAAAGGCAGCCAGGGCACCTTCGCGGTCTACGACCTGGGTGGCGGGACTTTCGACATTTCGATTCTCAAGCTGGTCGACGGCATCTTCGAGGTGAAGTCCACCGGCGGCGACTCCGCGCTGGGTGGCGATGATTTTGATCGCGCCATCGCCGAACGCGCGCTGCAAGGTGTCCCCTCCCCTTCCCCTTCCCAAGTCGAGGCGGCGCTCAGGGCGGCGCGTCAGGCCAAGGAGGCGCTGACCACCGCGGAGAGCACCGAGCTGGTGTTGATGGGGCGCTCTCTCAAAATCGCCCGCGCGGAGCTTGAGAGTTGGATCGCCCCGTTGGTGCAGCGCACGGGCATTGCCTGTCGCCGCGCGCTAAAGGACGCCGCTGTCTCCGCGGGTGAGTTGGACGGCGTCATCCTGGTCGGCGGCTCCACTCGAGTCCCCGCGGTCCGTCGCTTCGTGGCGGAGCTCTTCGGCAAAGCGCCGCTGGGCGACATTGATCCGGATCAAGTCGTGGCGCTGGGCGCGGCGGTGCAGGCGGATCTCCTGACGTCCGAAGATCGCCAGGACGAGGTGTTGCTGCTGGACGTGATCCCGCTCTCGCTGGGACTGGAGACCATGGGCGGTGTGGTGGAGAAGCTCATCCCCCGCAACTCGACCATCCCCACCGCGGCAGCGCAGATCTTCACGACCTTCAAAGACAGCCAGACCGGCATGGACATCCACGTGCTGCAGGGCGAGCGCGAGTTGGTGGCGGACTGTCGATCGCTGGCGCAGTTTCGGCTCTCCGGTATTCCCTCCATGCCCGCGGGGATCGGCCGGGTGGAGGTGAAATTCCAAGTCGACGCGGATGGAATTCTCTCTGTCTCCGCGCTGGAGCAGACCACCGGCGTCTCTCAGAAGATCACCGTCAAGCCCAGCCACGGCCTGACCGACGAAGAGATTGAGCAGATGCTGCTCGACTCCATCGAGAACGCCGAAGACGACATGCAGCGGCGGCTTCTCGCCGAACAGCGCGTGGAGGCGGAGCGAACCCTCAGCGACGCGCGCAAACAGCTCGCCGAGTTCCCGGATCTGGTACCGACCGAGGAGCGAGCGGCGATCGAGGGCGCTCTTTCGAAAGTGGAGCGCCTGGCGAAGTCGGGGCAAGACCACCTCGCTCTGAAGGACGCGATCCTCGCGTTGGACGAAGCGTCCAAGCCTTTCGTGGAACGGGTCATGAACCGCGCCATCTCCTCCGCGGTCGCCGGCCACTCGGTGGAGGAATACGAAGGTGCCTAAGGTCCACTTCAGAAGCCCGCTCGACGACGTGACGGTCGAGGTGCCGGACGGGACCAACATCCTCGAGGCCGCCGAGGCCTGTGGCGCGCGTGTGGGGCACAGCTGTGGCGGCGTCTGCGCCTGCTCCACCTGTCACGTCTGGATCCGCAAGGGACTGGAGTCGCTGTCCGATCAGGAAGACGCGGAGATGGACCGACTCGATCAAGCCTTCGACGTTCGTCCCTACTCACGCTTGGGTTGTCAGGCGCTGCTGCAGGGACAGGACATCGAAGTGCAGATCACCGAGGAGTCCTTGAACGCGTTCATGGACGAGAACCCGGACCTGCGGCACCAGCTGGAAGCCCAGGGAAAGTGGCCGCTCAAGAAAGCCGTTTGAGTCTTTACTCGCGGAACCGAAGCACCTATATACGCCGCGCTTCTCGAGCAAACTGAAGCCACCTGCCCAGGTGGTGGAATTGGTAGACACGCTAGATTCAGGGGCATGTGGGTCGCCGCTTCTCGGCGAATGGGATGTGGAAAAGTCGTAAGAAGGTCAGGATGTTGGACGTTTTCGTTTTTGCTGTTGGTAGACGGAGCAAGGACTCATTGGTAGACGCATCTACCAACGTCCTTTCGTAGGTTTAGCCCAGGTGGTGGAATTGGTAGACACACCGCATTCAGGGTGCGGCGCCGCGAGGCATGGAGGTTCGAGTCCTCTCCTGGGCATCCGTAGAATCGAGAAGTCGCGATGAAGAAGGCCACACCAGATCGCCGCAAGCCGAAGAACGAGTACGCGTCCTGGGATCCCTTCACC
>JBQTKE010000495.1:0-3444 GCA_052386435.1 Myxococcaceae bacterium | reverse complement strand
TGGAGGAAGGCGCAGCCGCTTCCAGGGCGGGAGCATCAGCTGGACCGCAGCGACCGGCGCGTTGACCGTGCAGCTCACTCCGTAGCGTCGCCTCGCCGGGCTTGTCCTGACGCGCCTGCCCTAGAGGAAACCTCGATGGACGCGCGCTGGTGGGTTCGCCAAGGAGCAAGGACCCACCAGCGCGCGTCCATCGAGGTTGCCTCGAGGGCAGGCGCGTCAGGACAAGCCCGGCGAGGCGACGCTACGGATTGAGCTGCACGGTCAACGCGCCGGTCGCTGCGGTCCAGCTGATGCTCCCGCCCTGGAAGCGGCTGCGCCTTCCTCCAGGCACTTCTTCTTCGCCGCTGATCGGATATCCGCGCTTGCTGGTCTCCCAGCCCAGGGACTGCCTCTGCGCCTTGTTAGCTCCCAGCACTTCGTGCGCGCCGGTCGCGGGCGTCCAATAGATGGAGCCGTCCTGAAAGTGACTGACGCGGCCCACGCCGTCTGCCACGGCGAGCTCGTTGGTCACGCAATCACCCAGCGGCGACGCGAGCGCTCCGAGCGCTCGATAGCGATCCAGGATCGCGCCTTTCACGTAGCAGCTGTTCGCGTTGGGATTGGCGATGAACTTCGCGACCCACTCGCGCTCCAAGTCCACGCGCGCCAACCACTGCGTCGTCGAGAGGATGGGAAGGAGCGCGGAGTTGAAGATCGAATTGACCGCGACGACGGTGTGCGTCCCGCCGAGGAACACGGGGCCGCCGGAGTCTCCTCCGCGAATCACGCTGCCGGTGACGTAGTGGAACGGCGCCTTGGAAGAAGGCTGCTCGATGATCACGGGGGCCATGAACAGATCGGTCCTCGAGATTTCAGACCCCTTGACGCGGCCGACCACGGAGACGTCTGCGCCCACCGGGACCGGCGTCTGGCGAATGGTCGGGTACTGCGCGAGCTCAATGGGGCTGGCGAGAATCAGGATGCCGAGATCATGCTGGTTGTAATTGGGACTGCCGTCGGTCTTGTCCGTGACGTAGCCGGCCACGGTGGCAATTTCCTGATTGCCCGCGTAGGGCGCGCGCACTCGCCAACCGCTGACGTTGACGACACAGTGGCCCGCGGTCAGCACCACCTTCGGTGCAATCACCACACCGCTGCAGACGTGGGGCTTTTGATCAGTCCCCATCCAGTCAACGAGCACTCCTTCGGGATACTCCTTCGCCAGGACGCCACCTTTGATCGATTGATCCGCGCGTTCCACCTGCTCACCTGGATCCACCGTGACCTCAAAGACAGCGGGGCCACACGCGAGAAGGAACAAACAAGCGAGCGCGGCGACGAGGGGTTTGGAGATCATGGCGGGGAGCGACTACACCTCGAGTCAACGCACTTGTCCTGGCTCTGTGCTTGAGCGAATCTCCGCGGCGACGTTGTCGTCAAAGCGGGGTCAGGCATTACACTCTCACCGCTCTGCGAATGCTGACCTGCGAAGCGCACCGAAATCATGCCGCGGAAGTGACCGTTCGAGCCGACGGAACGGAGACCCCGTTTCACCTTTGTGAGGCAGCCGCGAAGGCGCTGGCGAACGCGTCGCTCTCCCCTTTGGAGTGGTTCAACTTGGCGGGGCTTCACACGCCGGGTGAGTACCTTCTGAGCGCGGAGCTCTACGACACCGACGGCACCGCGCTGCAGCCTCGCAAGAAAGTGAGGGCGGACAACAAGGCGCCCACGTTGGAGGACGTGCGCGGAGATCTCGATCGCCTGGTGGAGTACGGCTTCGCTCGCATCCCGGACGAAGCCATGCTTCAGGCGCTGCGGCAGTTTCCGGTGCAGAAGGCGCTCTCCGCGATCACCCAACGAATTGAGTTTTTCGCGGAGAGCCCATTCGTTGAGTCCGCGGCGCTGAGCCTGGGCGCCGCGACCTTTAAGCAAGACGCGGCCGCTTGGGTACGCGGACTTTGGAAAACGCGAGGGCCGGAGAATGTTCGCGCGTATGCGCTGGCGTTCGCGGCCGCACTCCCGCCGGAAGAAGCGTTCACCACCCTCACCGGCGCGCTGGAACACTTGCCACCGAAGGCGCTGCGCGCTGAGACCTTCGCCTTGGCTCGGCTGCGGTCTCCCGCCGCGCTCGACTGGCTGGAGACCTACGTCACCTCCCCACTGACCTGGGAGTGGGGCGCGCTGGCCGCTGTCTCGCAGTTCTCGTGGCAACGCGCCTGCGCGTGGCTCGATGCGGGACGCCCGTTGAGCTTGATCGCGCTGGATGCGCTGCTCGACACACGAGGCCCTTCGCAAGACCGCATGCCCTGGATGAATGAGATTCAGCCGCGGTTGATCAACGCGCCTAGCGCGGCGGCGGCCCGTCGCAAATTGGAGTCGTATGCGGCAAAAGATCCCGTGCCGCGCGTGCACAAAGCCGTGAACGCCATCCTGTCTTTTTGGCCGGAGATCATTCGCTGAATTCTGGACGTGGACCCGCTAGAAGCCCCACCCTGACGGTGAAGTGCGCGCAGCCCAACAACCCTCGGTGCGAAAAAGGGCTCTGCACAGGCAGGCGTGTCGACGAAGTGGGGATGCTGTATGTGCGCAGCCCTGGACCGACCTGGGTGCGCATACCGGTCGCGGATAAGTCCGTTGTGTCCGCAATCCAGCCCTCGCTTCCCCGCCGCCAGTTGTCCCTTTACGACGAGCCCCGGTAGCGTTCTGCGGCCATGGGCCTGGCGATCTGCATGCGGTGCGGTGAGAAGAAGGAAGGCGCGCTCAGTCCGTGCGCGGCCTGCAAGTTTGATCCAGTGAAGGCCGCGGATCCTGAAGTGCAAGCGAAGTCGATGTTCCTCTCCGACGCGACGCTGCAGACCGCGGAGATTGAGAAATACGCGAAGCAGCTCAAAGCCGGGAAGGCGATCACGTACGACACGAGTCGTCTCGACGTGATGAAGCGACAGCTGCGGACGCAGCAGAACTTCGTGCTCGGTCCGAAGAAGGCGGTCGGCGGCTATCTGCTCGTCTGGGGACTCGTCCTCGTCGGCGTGGGGATCGCGGTGACCGCGTTCGTGCTGCAGAGGACGGGGTAAACGCTCCAGCAGGCTGACCGACCGGGGGTGCACCCCCACCCTTCATCCGCGAATCTGCGCTGCCGCTCGCTCGAGTACGTGAAGCTGCTCGTCAAGCCGGAGCGCAAGATCGAGATTCAGAAGTTCAAGGATCTCTCCGGGGTGGCGGAGGGCGCGAAGGCGAAGGACAAGGAAGGCAAGTTCGGCAAGCAAGAGGCGAAGAAGGACGAGGCGGATCCTTCGAAGAAGGGCAGCCCCGTGGTTGATGAGAACAAGCGCGAACAGGACCGCAAGAAAGTCATGTCAGCGGGCTTGTTGGGCGCTCTGGGTGGCGCCTCGGGCGCCGCTTCCAACGTCTTCGGACCGGGTGGGTTGGGCACGGGGATCAACAACGCGCTCGGCGGCTTGAAAG
>JBQTKE010000494.1:0-5950 GCA_052386435.1 Myxococcaceae bacterium | reverse complement strand
ACCGCGGCCAGCCTCGCCGCCGGCCGCTCCTTCCACACCGCCACGTTGCTTCCTGACGGCACGGTGCTGGTCTGTGGCGGCGGCACCGCCACCTGCGAACGCTACAACCCCACCACCAACGTTTGGGCGGCGGCAGCGTCTTTGTCCGCAGCGCCCGCGCGGTCCACTGCGACCGTGCTGCCAGACGGTCGCGTGTTGGCCACGTTGGGAGGCACCACCACCGCGCAGATCTACACGCCAGGCACCAACACTTGGAGCGCGGCGCTGACCATGCCCAACTCCCACGACGAGCACACCGCGACGCTCTTGTCGAACGGCACCGTGGCCATCGTAGGCAGGCTTCCCAACGGCGCGCTCATCGCCACCCTCTACGATTACCTGCGGAACGTGTGGAGCACGGTGACCGGCGCGACCGCGGCGCGTGCTGCGCATGCGGCGGCCTTGCTGCCCAATGGACGGGTGTTGTTGGTCGGCGGGATGGGAGCGTCCGGCTCCGTCGCCAACGTGGATCTGTTGGATGAGGGCCGCAACGCGCTCCCCGCCGCGGTGCCCGCGCTCGCCAGTGTCTCCGTACCTTCCGGCGGAACCGTTACCCTCACCGGCACCGGCTTTCTGGGGCGAAACACCGGCGGTGGCGGCAATTGGTTGAGCTCGCAGCCCAACTACCCTCTTCTGCTGTTGCGCGATCTGGAAAGCGACCAGACGGTCATTGCGCCGACGACGAATTGGACCGCGACCTCCGCCACCGCCACGCTGCCGTCTGGGCTGGCGTATGGATCCTATCGGGCCACGGTGGTGGTGAATAGCGTGCCCAGCAGCAGCGTGCCCTGGAGCAATGCAGGCGGTGCTTCCCGCCTGGCGTTCTCAACCTCGTCGCGGACGTTCAGCGTCTCCACTTGCAGCGGCACGGCGAACGTCGTCACGGTTCAACTGCGCGATGACAGCGGCAACCCCGTGAACGCCACTGCTGGCGGAAGAAGCTTCACCCTCACCTCCAGCTCCGGGGGAACGGTGACTTGGTGGACCGACAACGGCTGCACAACTCCGGTCGCGGGCGGAACATTCACGATTCCTTCTGGCTCCAGCTCGGTGAACATCTATTACCGCGACACTCAGGTCGGTTACCCGATGTTCACGATCACCAACGGGACGGGGCTCACCAACCCCGCGCCCCAGCAACAGGCAGTGCTGACCGCGGGCTTCATCGAGGACGACTTCGAATCCACCGGGCTGCTCACCACAGATAACCCCGCGGGTGAATGGAGCCAATTCGGAACCATTCAGAGCGGAAACAGCGTGACGAGCTCGGCGGCAGCAGCTCACCGCGGTGCCCGCGGGCTGCGCATGATCGATACCAACGGAGGCAGCGGAGCCCTTGTCGAAGGCGAGATGAACTTCCTCGCGGGAGGCGTAACCGGCAATGTCTACGCCCGTCACTGGTTCCGCATAACGTCCAGCAACAACCTGGGCGTCTTCTTGTTCTCTGGACTGTCGTACCCCGGTCCAACGCCCAACGTGCTGTCGATGCGGATCGTCAATCCCGGTGGCGCGCTCTCGGTGGAGACCCAATCGCAGACAGGTGGCACGGTGCAGAACTCGACGCCGGCCAGCTTGAGCCTGGGCACCTGGTACCTGGTCGAGTACGCCATGCTGGGAATGGGCACCGCGAGCGGCACCGCCCGCGTGTGGCTCAATGGCGTGCCAGTTGCGAACATCACCGGGCTCAACTGGAACGGTTGGGCCGTGGATCGGGTGAAGACCGGCCAGTTCTTCTCGAGTGACCGGCGCTACGTGGGAGACCTGGACTACGACGATTGGCGCACGTCACCGAACCCACTCGCCAGCACGGTCGCGGTGGCCACTGCCGGAGCGGGGCCCTACACCCAGGCCGACTGCGTGCCGTTAACGGTCTCGCTGCGCGATTCCGGCAGCGCCGCGCTCGCTCCGGCACCGTACGCGGTGTCCGTGGGACTCTCGTCTTCGGTCGGGACAGACGTCTTCCACAGCGACAGCGGATGCAGCGCCGCCGTCACGTCGGTCACCGTGCCGACCGGAAGCAACAGCGCCACTGTCTATCTGAAGCCGGGTACCACGGGCAGCCGGACGCTCTCTGTTCAGTACACCGACTTCTTGCCGGGATCGACCCCGCTGTCGATAAGCAGTGGGGCCAGCAGACTCGCGTTCACGACGCCGGTGCGCAGCTTCACCGCGGGCGCCTGTGGTGGCGCGGCGCAGGTCATCACGGTGGAGCTCCAGGACACCGGCGGGACCGCAGTTCCGGCGAACGCAGGTGGCCAGGCGTTCACCGCGTCGTCCAACTCCACTGGCACCGTGACCTGGTTCACCGACGCCACCTGCAGCACGACCGCGAGCGGCGCCAACTTCACCATCGCTGCGGGCGCTTCCTCGGCGAACGTCTACTACCGCGACACCCGCGCTGGCACGCCCACGATCACGCTGGGCAACATGTCCGGCCTCACCAATCCCACCGGCCAGCAACACACGGTCGTCGCCGCGGCGGCCAACCGGCTGGCGTTCGGCACGCAACCCAGCAGCGCACTCGCAGGCGCGGCGTTGTCACCCGTGGTGACCGTGCGTGTGGAGGACAGCTTCGGCAACCTGGTGACCAGCTCCACTGCGCCGGTGGCCCTCGCGCTCTCCGCCAACCCGACGGGCGCCACGCTGTCAGGCACGCAGACGGTGAACGCGATCTCGGGCGTGGCCACCTTCAGCGACCTTTCGCTGAACCGCAGCGGAAACGGCTTCACCTTGGGCGCGACGGCCGCGGGCCTGACCCCCGCGACCAGCCCGCCCTTCAACGTCAGCGGCGCCGGACCCACTCGACTCGCCTTCACCACTCCGGCGCGAAGCGTGGTCGCCGGCAATTGCTCCGCGATCATCACCGTGGCCGTGCAAGACGGTGCGGGAAACTTGGCGACCTTGGGCTCGGCGTTGCCACTCACTGTCGGGGGCGCGCAGCTCTATTCGGATGCAGCGTGCACCGCTGCGCTCGGCACCGTCGGCTTTGGTCCCGGCAACGCCACCGTATCCTTCTACCTGTCAGGCGCGCAGGTCGGCACGTACATCGTCAGTGCCAGCAGCTCGGGACTGACGGGAGCGACCCAGCAGGAGACGATCCTCGCTGGTCCTCCCGCAAGTCTCGAAGTCAGTGGCTTTCCCTCTCCAGTGATGGCGGGCGAGAGCCACTTGGTCACCGTCACCGCGAGCGACGCACTGGGAAACAGGGTCGAAGGATTCGTGGGTCCGCTGAGCTTCTCATCGACGGATTCGACCGCGACGCTGCCCACCGGAATGAACATGGGCTCTGGAGACCTGGGGCAAGTGAGCGCGTCGGCAGCGTTGAGGACGCGCGGTCTCCAAACTTTGACTGTCACGTCCGGTGCGCTCACCGGCGCACAGACGGGCATCGACGTGGTGGCCGGCCCGCCGTCGCGGTTCATCCTCTCGGGAATCCCCTCGCCCATTCCGATCGAGCGCTGGGCGGATGCGACCCTCGAAGCGCGCGACGCCTTCGGAAACCGCGCCACGGGCTACGCCGGCGTCGTCCACCTCACGTCGACCGATGTCTTCGCGGCGCTGCCCAACGCGGTGTCGATCACCGCCGCCATGCAAGGGCTCACCACGCTTCCCAGTGCGGTGCGCTTCCGAACCGCCGGCACACACGACGTGGTCGCGACGGACGCCAGCAACCCGCTGCTCAACGGCGCCCAGACGGGAATTGTCGTCACCGCCTCGTCGCCCCCGTTGATCGCTCACGACGCGAATCTCAAAGCCGCGGTGGGTCAGCCGTACCGATACAACGCGTTGGGCCGCGTGGAGACTGAGGGTGAGCTGCCCATGCAGTTCGAATCGTGCGGCGCACCTAACGCGTTCAACGTCGACCGCAACACAGGCGCGGTGAGCTGGAAGCCCGACACTGCGGGATCGATCTCCGTCTGCATCAAGGCGATCAACACTTCCGGAGATGACAGCTACACCTTCAACGTCGACGTGCAGAGCCGCGCGCCCACGCCGGTGACCGCCGCGTTCACCGCCACGCCCGACAGTGGGCCTGCACCGCTCGACGCGCGGTTGGATCCTTCCGCGACGACCGCCGCGCCCGACGCGTTGCCGTTGCTGTTCCAGTGGGACTTCGGTGATGGCAGTCCGCTCGTGGGCGAGGACTTCCCGATGCACCACTACGCGATCCCAGGCGGCTTTCGCGTCCGCTTGGATGCGTTCGACGCATTTGGCGCTTGGGACGACGCGGACGGCTTCGTGAGGATCCAAGGCGCGGGCGGGACCCAGCCTCCCACCGCGCGCATCGTGGCGCAGGGCACGCCGACCGTCGCGCTGAGCTGCGATTGCACCGCGGGCAACACGCCCATCGTCGCCTACCTCTGGGAGACCGGAGTCGGTGCACCCCAAACGGGACCGACGACCGCCGTCACTTACTCGCCCGGCACCTACACCGTCCGGCTGACCGTGGTCGACGCGAACGGTCTGACCGCCACCGACACGCTGCTGGTGAGTGTGAACGACGGCGATCGAGCGCCTCCGCGCTGTTGGGCAGGCGCCGCTCCTCCCGCGGGAGACGTCCCCCTCTCCACCGTGTGGACCGGCGTGGCCGCACCTGGCTCCGCCGCGATCGTCCGCCAAGAATGGAC
Organism: Myxococcaceae bacterium; assembly: GCA_052386435.1. Lineage (GTDB taxonomy): Bacteria > Myxococcota > Myxococcia > Myxococcales > Myxococcaceae > JBQTKE01. Next base: position 1,283 of record JBQTKE010000494.1, on the reverse strand, counting down.
CGTCGACGGCCAGACCACGCCGGGCACTACGGTGAAAGCGACGTACACCCAGGGCGGCACGCGCCAAGGTCGCTTCCTCGCTGAAGATGCGAACGGCCTGCTTTGCGTCAGCGCTGTCTGGGTGACCGCAACAGTGGCGGGACAGGTGCCGCCGCGCATCATGACCGTGCCGTCGGGCGCCGCGACCTGCGCGGAGGCGTACAGCTACGTCCCGCATACCTCGGGCGATAAGACGACGGAGTGGACCCTAATCTCGGCTCCTTCAGAGATGACCGTGAACCCCACCACGGGCGAGCTGAGCTGGATGCCGTCCTCAACCGTCAGCTCGGGCGAGGTCGTTCTGCGCGCGACCAACGCGGCGGGGACGACGGAGCAGACCTTCAATCTGGAGGGCACTTGCCAACCCAACATGGCGCTCAGAGTGGGGTGCGGCTGCGGTAGCAGCGCGCCTACCGAAGCGGCACTGATGTCTGGCCTCGTGCTCATGGCGCTGCTGCGGTTGCGCCGGGTAGCCCGCCGAGATATCTCGCGCGGCCATGGCGCAGCCGAAGCGGAAAGAGAAGAGCTCTGACGTTCCGTCCAGCCCCACCCCGGAGGCAGTGGACGGACCTTGGGAGCGACCCGCGGGACTGACCTGGCGTGGTTGGTTGGCGCTGGGCGCGGTGGTGGTGCTCATCAACGTGCCGCTCATCCACTACGAGCTCTTCCGGGGTCCGCCTGACGCGTTCCTGTCACTGTCCCCCACTCCTGCCGCCGGTTCCGTTTCCCGCGCCTTCGCCGCTGACGCCGCTGCCTACACCGACGACTTTGCCCGCGTGGAGACGGTGAAAGAGCACTACTGGAGCAGCGGCGGTCTGTGGCGTGTCGTCGCCGGCACTCTGCTCTCCCCTGGCGTGAAGAACAACCCGCTCTGGCTGAAGGCCAAGCTTCCGCGCGATGCGGCGGTGGAGTTCGACGTTCGCTCGGAATCTCCCGAAGGAGACATCAAGGTCGAGCTGTTTGGAGACGGCTCGGACCACGCGTCGGGCTACGTATTCATCCACGGCGGCTGGAACAACTCGATCTCGATCATCGCGCGGTTGGACGAGCACGGCGAACCGTACCCCCAGCTCCAGGCGCGCGCGCAGCGAGTGGCGAAAGAGCGCGGGCTGCCGGTGGACGCCAGCGTGGAGACCCTGCGCAAGACGGGCGTGTTCAGACCGGACTCGAAGATGCGCGTCGAAGCCAATCCCTTCCCGGTGCAGATCGGCAAAATGTACCACTGGCGCATCGAGCGGCGCGGC
>JBQTKE010000493.1:0-3438 GCA_052386435.1 Myxococcaceae bacterium | reverse complement strand
GCACGGACGCACTCTGCCGTTTGGGCGAGACCACCCTCACCGGTACGTGGCTACAGAACCTGCCCTCGGTGAAGGGCTATCCCGCGGAACAGAGCGCCGAGCTCTCATCGCGCGTCCTCCCAGAGCTGGCCCGGAGGATGCCCATCCAGGTGCGCAGCAAGCGCCTTCCTCCTTTGGACCGGTCGCTCCATCCTCGCGTGCACTTGGAGCTCAACCAGATCGACGCGGGCCTCTCGGTGTTGCCACTGCTCGTCTACGGCGCCCCGCCTTCGGTGCGGATCGACAACGGGAAGATGGTCTACCTGCGCGGTGCCATTCCCGTGCGCGACGAAGCCGCCGAGCAGCGGCTCGTCCATCAACTGCGCGACGAGCTCAACCTGGTGCCGGGACACCGCTCGACGCTTCAAGGTCCGGAGATGACCCGCTTCGCGGACAAGCTCCGCGTCTGGCGAGGCGGCCTCAGTGGCGAAGCTGCGAAGCTCCTCAGTCCCAATGTCCGACTCATGCCGCGCCTTGAAATCCGCTCCAGCACCACCCCGACAGGTGTACCGGACGTCGGCTTCAAGGTGGAGTTCGTGGTGGAAGGCGCTCCAGGCGAAAGTCACGGCACAGCAGGCGTAAGGTCAGTCACCGTCGAGGCCGTCGCGGTCGTCCGCGCGTGGCAGGAGGGGCTGGGCCTGGTCCCCATCGAAGGCGGTGGTTGGGCACCGCTCCCCACCGCGTGGCTGGAGAAGCACGGCCAACGCGTGGCCGATTTGCTCGCAGCGAAGGATGGAGAAGGTCGCGTCGCCAACCACGCCCTGCCTCAGCTTTCGGAGCTCTGCGACGCGCTCGACACGCCCCGCCCGCCTGCCCTTGAACGTCTGGCACCGCTCGTCAAGGGCTTCGAAGAGCTCCCCGCGCCACAGCTTCCCGGCGATCTCACCGCCACTCTGCGCCCCTATCAGCTGCACGGCGTCAGCTGGCTCACCTTCCTTCGCCAAGCCGGCTTGGGCGGGGTCCTTGCGGACGACATGGGCCTGGGCAAGACCCTTCAGACCATCTGCGTCCTTCGCGAAGGAACGCTCGTGATCTGCCCCACCAGCGTGTTGCCCAACTGGGCCGCCGAGCTCGCCAAGTTCCGCCCTAAACTCAAGGTCTCACTCTACCGAGGCCCCGCGCGCCAGCTGGACCCCGCCGCGGACATCACCCTCACCACCTATGCGCTGTTGCGACTGGACGCCGCCCAGCTCGGCGAACGCCACTGGGACGCGGTGGTCCTCGACGAAGCCCAGGCGATCAAGAACCCGGACAGTCAGGTCGCCCGCGCCGCTTTCAACCTGAAAGCGGATTTCCACCTTGCCCTCAGCGGAACGCCTCTGGAGAACCGCCTCGAGGAGCTCTGGAGCCTGATGCACTTCGCCAACCGCGGACTCCTGGGCGGGCGCCGAGAGTTCGCGGAGAAGGTCGCGCAACCCATCGCGGAAGGCCAAACGGACGCCGCATCGAATCTTCGACGCCGAATCCGTCCTTTCGTCCTCCGCCGCCTCAAGCGAGAGGTCGCGCCCGAGCTGCCACCTCGCTCCGAAGCGGTGCTCCACGTCTCCCTCGACGATCGCGAACGGTCTGTCTACGACGCCGTCCACGCCGCCACCCGAAAAGAAATCGTCGCGCTCCTCAACGACGGAGGCGGCGTGCTCAAGGCGCTGGAAGCCCTGTTGCGCCTCCGCCAAGCGGCCTGCCACACCGCCCTCGTCCCCGGTCAGCACGCGCCGTCTTCGTCAAAGGTCGAAGCCCTGATCGAAGCCCTTCAGACCGCCGCGGCTGACGGACACAAGGCTCTGGTGTTCTCTCAGTGGACGTCCCTGCTCGACCTCATCGAGCCCGCGCTCAAAGCGGCCGACGTTCCCTTCACGCGACTCGACGGCACCACCAACGACCGTGGGGCGGTGACCGAGAAGTTCCAAGCGACGGACGGTCCGCCCGTCATGCTGATCTCCCTGAAAGCCGGCGGCACCGGCCTCAACCTCACCGCCGCGGACCACGTCTTCCTCGTCGACCCCAGGTGGAACCCTGCAGTCGAAGCGCAAGCCGCGGACCGCGCGCACCGAATTGGGCAGGAACGCCCGGTGTTCGTCTACCGCCTCGTCGCCCAAGGAACTGTCGAGGAAAAGATTTTAGGTCTGCAGGAGAAGAAGCGCGCGCTTTTCGAGGCAGCGCTCGGAGAGACCGGCGCCGCTGCCTCCGTCACCAAGGACGATCTGCTCGCCCTCTTCGATTAGTCACGCAGCGGCGGTGCGCAGGTCTTTCAGCTTGAGACTCACCCGCTGCTCCCCGCGCCACTCATCCAGCGATACCTGGTAAGCGAGATCCACCGGTCCCTCCGTCTTGCCGACGCGATCTCCCATGGAGAACCCAATCACGTCCAGGCGAGGCGCCGCCTCGAGCGTCAGCTTTAGGTGGTCCACCCCACCCACCCGCTTGTTCTTGAGCAGCCGCGGCATCGCCACCAACTGCCGGGACGCGAAGATGGGCTCGGGATTCCCATTGCCAAACGGTGCCAGCGACTGCACAGCGTTCACCGCGCCCTCGTTGAGCTCGCCCGGGTTCACCACCACGTCCACTTTGCAGCGCGGAACCAGGTCCTCGTCGGACAGCATCCGCTGCGCCACCGTTTCAAACGCGGCGCGGAAGAGCGGCAACTTGTCCGGCTGAATGGAAAGCCCGGCCGCGTGCCTGTGTCCTCCCAACCTGGCGAGATGTCCTTCGCACTCCTGAAGCGCGCCGAGCAGGTGGAACGCCTCGATCGACCTGCCCGAGCCTCGACCCATTCCCTCGTGGACCCCTACCATCACGGTGGGCTTGTAGAAGCGCTCCACGATCCGCGACGCGACGATGCCAATCACGCCCGGGTGCCAGCCGACGGAGTAGAGCACCAACCCACGCGCGTGAGCCAGCCCCTCCGCCTGAAGCATGGCCTGGTTGAGGATGTCCTGCTCAATCGCCTGTCGCTCCGCATTGGCGGAGTCCAGCTCTCGCGCGAGCGGCCGAGCCTCTTCCACGGTCTCACACGAAAGCAGCCGCATCCCCACGGACGCATCGTCCAGTCGCCCCGCCGCGTTGATCCGAGGCCCGAGTCGAAAACCCACCTGCCCGGCGGTCACCGGAATACCCGGCGTCATCCCCGCCACTTCCTTGAGCGCCCGAATCCCTGGGCGCCGCGCTTCCGTCAGCTCCGCCAACCCGTGCTTCACGAGAATCCGGTTCGCGCCCGTCAACGGCACCACGTCCGCCACAGTGGCCAGCGCCACCAGATCCAGCATCGCTTTGAGGTTCGGCTCTTTGCGGTTCGCGAAGAACCCGTCCTCGCGAAGCTGCCGACGCAGCCCCATGCACAGGTTGAAGGCCACGCCTGCGGCACAGAGGTACTTGGTGGGGTAGTCGCACCCGGGCTGCAAC
>JBQTKE010000492.1:0-7270 GCA_052386435.1 Myxococcaceae bacterium | reverse complement strand
GTCGCCCCGGTAGGCACCAAGGTGTACGCGAACGGAAAGCTGTTGGCCCTGGATGAGAAGCACCGCTTCCATGGCCAGGCTTCTCCCGTGGGGAGGCCGCCCCTTATTATCTTCCGTACGACGCGCGCAAACGGACCGGAGGTCTTTACGGTCCGAACCCTGCGCCGCCGTTGAGAGGATGCCGGCCACGGACGCGAAGAGCCCCACCAAGGTTGCGAACGCTCCGGCGGAGCCGGTGGTGAGCGCCGTCCGACCGTTCGGCAAGTACTTCCTCGTTCGGAAGTTGGCTGAAGGCGGCATGGCGGAGATCTTCCTCGCGAAGCAGGTCGGCGCGGAGGGCTTCGAACGCAACGTCGTCATCAAGCGGATGCTGCAGCACCTCACGCAGATCAGCGACTTCGTGAAGATGTTCCTCGACGAAGCGCGACTGGCCGCGCGGCTCTCGCATCCGAACATCGTTCAGATCAACGACCTGGGTCTGGCGGACGGCTGTTACTACATCTGCATGGAGTACCTCCCGGGCGAGGACTTCTCCGCGCTGCTGCGATCCGCGGCACGCCGTCGCGAATACGTGCCGCTCAACGTCGTCGCCCGCGTTGTCGCGGATGCCGCTCACGGGTTGCACTTCGCTCACGAGTTCAAGGACGAAGAGGGCAAGGCGCTCAACATCGTCCACCGCGACGTGTCGCCATCGAACATCTTCGTCACCTATCAGGGCCAGGTGAAGATGTTGGACTTCGGCATCGCGAAAGCCGAGTCGCGCGTCACCAACACCACCGCCGGCGTCGTGAAGGGCAAGTACATGTACATGTGCCCAGAGCAGGCACGCGGCCAGCCTGTCGACTGCCGCGCGGACGTGTTCTCGCTGGGCGTCAGCCTCTACGAGGCGTGCACCAACACCCGCCCGTTCTCCAAGGACAACGACCTCGCCGTGCTCAACGCGGTGCTGCGCTGCGAATACACCCCGCCGCGGCGGGTGCGTCCGGATCTGCCCCCGGAGCTCGAAGCCATCATCCTCCGCGCGATGTCGCCGGATCCGAACGCGCGCTTCCAGTCCGCCCAGGAGATGGCGGTTGAGTTGGAGCACTTCGTGACTTCCAGCAGCTCCGCCACCGGCGGCCTGCAGGTCTCCGCGTACGTGCAGAACCTGATCGGCCAGGAGCGGGTGACGTCCCGCATGCGCATCCAGACGCTGGCCGCGATGGCCGCGTCAGGCGTGGATGTTCCCGGCTTCAGCAATCCGTATTCGCCCAGGACGCAGGCGCAAGATTCGCCCCCCGCGAAGGAGCCGGAAGGCGCGACGCGGATGGTCGGCACGCCGCCGTCGGTCGTCGCGGCTGTTCGGCGCAAGCGACGCACGCGGCGGATGCTCGTGGGCGCAGTGGTGGCCGTGCTGCTGGGTGGTGGCGCCGCAGTCTGGCGATCGATTCAGCCGCCCTTGGAGCAGGTAGGGAAGGAAGATCCGGTGATGGCGCCCGAAAAGCAACCGCAGCGGCCGCAGCCTCCCGTGGCGACCGCCGATGCGGGAATGATTGTCACGAAGGACCGGGAGCCCCCGCCTCCTCTTCCCCCACCACCACCAAACAAACCTCCAGTGCGACTCACGTCCAAGGACATTCAGGGCAAGCTGAGCGCGTACCAGGCACAGGTCTATCCGTGCTTCGTCCAGCACCGCGGCGACCTCTCGACTGAGCAAGGGCAGATTCCGTTCGGGTTGACCATTCTTTCCTCAGGGAAGGTCGTGAACGCGAAGGTCACCGGGCCACTCGCTGGAACGGGAGTGGGCGGATGCGTGGAGCGGAAGATCGCCAACATCAAATTTCCGCGTCACCTGGACAAAGAGATCAGCCTGAACACCGGCTACACGTACCAGCTGAAGTAGCAGTCGCTCGGCTACAGCTCTCGTCGCCCTGACAACGCCCGCGCCAGCGTGGCTTGATCCGCGAATTCAAGATCGCCACCCAGGGGGAGCCCCTGGGCAATGCGGCTCACCTTGAGCCCCATCGGTTTGAGCAAGCGGGTTAGATAGAGCGCCGTCGCCTCACCCTCGAGGTCCGGGTTGGTGGCGAGGATGACCTCTTCGATGTTGCCTTCGCCCAGTCGCGCAAGAAGCTCGCGGATGCGCAACTGATCCGGCCCAATGCCTTCCAGCGGCGAGAGCACGCCGTGCAGCACGTGGTAGCGCCCTTTGAACTCGCGCGTCTTCTCCACCGCGAGCAGGTCCGCGACACCTTCCACGACGCAGAGCGTCCGGTCTTCGCGCCGGGTGTCCTTGCAGTAGCCGCAGAGCTCTCCGTCCGTCAGGGAGAAGCAGCGGTTGCACAGACGAACTTTCTCCACGACCTCTTGGATCGCCACGGAGAGATCACGCGCGTAGCCATCCGGGGCACGCAGGATGTGGAACGCCAAGCGCTGCGCCGTTTTCTCGCCAATGCCAGGAAGCTTCGCCAGCTGGGCGACGAGGCGATTGAGGGGATCCGGCGTCATCAGGTGACGCCCGGGATCTTCACGCCGCCGGAGACCTTCTGCAGCTCCTTCTGCATGTGCTCGCGGCTGGCGTTGAGCGCGGAGTTGACGGCGGCGGTGACCAGGTCCTCGAGCATGGACGTGTCTGCGGGATCGATCGCCTTCGCGTCGATCTTGATCGACTTGATCTCCTGCACGCAGTTCGCGGTCACGGTGATCAACCCGTCGCCCGCCTTGCCTTCCACGGTTTCATCCGCGAGCTGCTTCTTTCTTTGTTCGATCTTCTCCGTGAGCTTGTTCGCCTGGCGGATGAAGTAGTTGAGGTCGATTCCTGGCATGACACGAGCTCCTTACCGTCAGTCTTCAACGGGAGGGGTAGGGGAGGCAGCGACTGCGGGCTGTTCTTCTTCCAGAACTTGAATGTGCTCAATCTCGCCGCCCAGCAGCTTCAGCGCGGCCTTCACCGCGGGGTGGGTGCGGATCTTGGATTCAGCAGAGCGCTCGCGGTCCGCCTTACCTCGCGCGTCGGTCTCCGCGAGGCTCGGCGCCGCGGCGGTGAACTCTTCGGTGCGCTCTTCGACGATGACCACGGTGCGTTGCCGGTAGAAGTCGGTGAGCGCCTTCTCGATGATCGCTTTTCCTGAACCGCTGACCGTGGTGCGGTGGAAGCCGCCTTGAGCAGAGTAGGCGAGGCGGATCTCGCCGGACTTGGCGGAGAGGACGCGACCGAACGCGAGTGAAGCACCGTGCCGGCTGGAGACAACGCGGACCGCGTCGACCGCGTCGCGCCACGTCGTGGAGCGGGAGAGCGGCGTGGCAGCAGGCTCGGAGACCTCGTCATCCGCGGGGAGGCACTCACCCGAAGCACAGCCACCCGCGGGGCTCTCTTCCGAAAAGAGCTTCTCGTTAGGGTTGGCCACTTCGTCGGGGAGGCGGCGGTTGGTGACCTTGACCTTGACCTCGACCGAGACAGGCGTCGCGGGGAACTCGTGCGACGTCGACGAAGGTGCTCCAGCGCCCGTTGCTGAGTGACTCGTGGCCGCAGCGGCGCTGGGCGAGGTGTGGATCAGCGCCGCGGAGGTTGCGCTGGGCGGTGGGAGGTGCGCGGCTTCAGCGGACGGAGAACGTGACGCTGAGCTCTGTGGGGCAGACTTAGGCGCGAAAGCCCGTGGGGGCGGAGCGACCTCCCGGCGCCCCGGCGACTGCGTGTTTTGCTTCCGTCCCTCCCGCCGCCAGCTTCTCCACCTTGGCGATGAGATCCGGCAGCGACGCGCTGGGCGAGAGCTGCACGGCCTTAAGCAGGGCCATCTCGAAAGTGAGTCGAGGCGCCGCGGCGCGCGACACATCCCAGATGCTGTTGTGGATGATGTCGAAGAGGCGAGACAGCGCGGCCGGATCTGCTTCCTTCGCGAGCGTGATCAACGCCTGTCGCTCCGAATCCGCCAGCTCCGCGGGTGCTTCACCCACAGCCTTGGTGACGAAGAGATGCCGGAGTTGGAGCGCCAGCTCTTCGGCCAGGCGCTTGAGATCCACGCCGCGGTTGAAGGCCTCGTCGGTCAGCTCCATCAGCTTCTTCGCGTCTCGCCGCACCAACGCTTCGGCGAAGGTCTGCACGAGGGTCCGGTCGATCGCGCCCAGCGCTTCCGCCACCGCTTCGTCCGTCGGTGCCTCACCGCACGCAGAGAGGACTTGATCGAGCAGAGAGAGCGCATCACGCATGCCGCCTTCGGATTGGCGAACGATGAGCGAGAGGGAAAGATCCGTCACCGCGACCTTCTCCGCCTGGCAGATCTCCTTGAGCCGGTCGAGCATCTCGCGCGAGGGGATGCGGCGGAAGTTGTGCCGCTGGCAGCGGGAGAGAATGGTGTCGGGGAGCTTGTGCGGTTCGGTGGTCGCGAAGATGAACTTCACATGACCGGGCGGCTCTTCCAGCGTCTTCAGCAACGCGTTGAACGCGGCCCCGGTGAGCATGTGCACTTCGTCGATGATGTAGATCTTGTGGCGGTCGCGGGACGGTTGGTACTTCGCGTTCTCGCGAATCTCGCGGACGTTCTCCACGCCGTTGTTCGACGCGCCGTCGATCTCTTGCACGTCCGTGGAGGTGGCGGAGGCGATCTCCGTACAGGCTTGGCAGTCGCCGCAGGGTTCCGCGGTGGGCCCATTGTGGCAGTTGAGCGCCATCGCCAGCAGGCGCGCCGCGGTGGTCTTGCCCACGCCGCGCGGACCACAGAAGAGGTATGCGTGCGCCACCCGGTCCAGCTTGATCGCGTTGGCGATGGTCCGGACGACATGCTCCTGTCCGGTCATGTCTTTGAACTTCCGGGGCCGCCATTTCCGGGCGAGGACGACGTAGCTCATAAGCGCTAGCGCTTAATCGGTCTTGGGCCCCAGCGCCAGAGGACTTGAAGCGTGCGCTCACTGCCCGTGCACCCAAGCATCGGCTATGGTCCGCGCCCTTTCGAAATGGATCCCGCGCGACCTTCTCTTCCTTGGCGTTTTCTGTTCCCGGTCGCGTTGGCCCCGGCGCTTCTGGCGGTGCTGCAGCTGGGCCGCATTCACCCCGACGAGGTCTACCAAGCCCTGGAGCCTGCCTACTGGCGCGTGCACGGCTACGGGGTGCTTGCGTGGGAGTGGCAAGAGGGGATTCGCAATTGGTTCATCCCGTTCGTGCTGGCGGGACTGCTCAAGGCCTGCGGCTGGCTGGGCATCTCGCACCCGGTCGGCTACCGCGCGGTGCTGGAGCTCCCGCAGCTCGGTCTGCATCTGGCATCGCTGGCCGCGATCTACAGGTTTTTTTCACGAAGGCTCTCGCCCCGCGCCTCGTTGATGGCGCTGATCACCGTGGGCGTGTACGGACCGCTGCTCACGTTCGCGGGTCGGACGATGAGCGAGTCGATCTCCACCTCGTTCTTTCTCATCGCGGTGGACCTCCTGGATCGAGAGCCCGCTGCGCCGAACAACCGTCGGAGCGCGCTCGTCGGCGGGTTGATGCTGGGGCTGACGGTGGTCACCCGGTACGGCTCGTCCGTGCTGGTGCTGGGCGCGTTGCTCTGGTTACTGGCCCGCCGCCGCTTTCTCACCGCGGGGCTGGCCATCGCGGGAGGGCTGGTCATTGCCGCTGGACTGGCGGTGCTGGACTGGCGGACCTGGGGTAAGCCGTTGCACTCGTTCTTCGCCTACCTGGACTACAACGTCATCTCCGGCAAAGGCGCGCAGCGCTTCGGCGCGGAGCCGTTCACGTTCTACGGCCACATCCTGCTTCGCTGGTCCGCCTTCTGGATTTTCCCGGCGCTCTACTTGGAGGTCCGGCAGGTCCTCCGCGAACGCTCTGCGTCGCTGCCGTTGCTGGTCGCGTTCTTTTACCTGCTGGCCATCTCCATCACGCCGCACAAGGAGCCGCGCTTCGTCTACCCGACGCTCATCTTGCTGGTGGTGGGCACGGCGCCGGCGCTTTTCTCCTGGTTGGACGCACTCACCCGAGCGGACCTGCGCGCCGCGCTGTCGTCACTCATTCTCTGCGCGTCGGTCTCCCCGTTCTTCTTCATGCCTGACCTGCGCGACGATCAGTTCCGCGCGCTGGTGAAGGCGACGCGCTCAGAGAAAGCGACCGGGCTGCTCATCGTCAACGAGGGGCTCTGGGGCGCGGGCGGGTTCTTCTACCTTGGCAAACGCATCCCTTGGGCGACCTGCGACTGGGCAGCAGACGCGAACTTCCGCGGCGCCATGTCCTCTCCCGTCATCAACCGCGTCATCACCTTCGAAGGCCGCGAGCTCGACGCTCTGCGCGCGAACGGCTTCCGCGTGGTGGATCAAATCGGACGCGAGACGATCCTCGAGCGCTGAGAAGGCGAAGAGCCAGCCCCTCTGCTTCGAGGAGCTGGCTCTTCATAAACGGCCGGGACACACGCGAAGGTGCGCTACCGTTGCTTCCTTCCGGACCTGGCGGGGTTGACGTCCCCGCGTTGCCCCGACCACAACTGCTGCCACATCAACTTCAAAGACACTGCGACGGAGAGACAGGGATTCGAACCCTGGATACCCTTTCAGGTATACACGCTTTCCAGGCGTGAGCCTTCAGCCACTCGGCCATCTCTCCGCAAGGAACAGCGGAGAGCGTAGGATTCGAACCTACGGTACCGTTGCCGGTACGCCTGATTTCGAGTCAGGTGCCTTCGACCACTCGGCCAGCTCTCCACAACCGCTATTCACTTGTCATCCCTTCGCGCGCTCTCGAAGGGTCCTGAAAAACGCGCGGAGCAACTCCGCGGAGCGTTCGGCTTCAACACCGGCCTGGACCTCAAGCCGATGGTTGTGTCTTGGTTCCTCGACCAGGTTGTACAGACTTCTCACCGCCCCTGCCTTCGGATCCAACGCTCCGAACACCAGCCGCGTCACCCGCCCCTGCACCATCGCCCCCGCGCACATCGCGCACGGTTCCAACGTCACGTACAGCGTCACGCCGGTGAGCCGCCACGCACCCAGAGACTGGGAGGCTTCTCGCAACGCCAACAGTTCGGCGTGAGCGAAGGGATCCTTGTCTATCTCGCGGCGGTTGAAACCGCGTCCGACGATCTTTCCCTCATGAACGGCCACCGCACCGACGGGGACCTCTCCCAGCTTGGCCGCGTCTTCGGCCAGCCTCAGCGCTTCGTCCATGAGCTGCTGGTCTTCGGCGTTGATCACGGCTGAGTCTTCTTCCGTGAAGTGCGCGCCCTGGAGGATTCGAACCTCCGGCCGTCGGATTCGTAGTCCGACGCTCTATCCAGCTGAGCTAAGGGCGCATTTCCTTCAAATTCATGCGTGG
>JBQTKE010000491.1:0-8151 GCA_052386435.1 Myxococcaceae bacterium | reverse complement strand
GAAAGTCGGTCGGCGAGCACCTGCGCCTGCTCCCACAGCGGGGCCACGAGCCCGTAGACCTTGCCTCGGTGTTGAGCACATTCGCCGAGCGCGTAGATGTCCGTCGTGCCCTCGACGGCGAGGTCGTCACCTACGACGATGCCTCGCTCCACCTTCAGCCCCGCCTCCTTCGCGAGCTGCGTGTTGGCGCGAATGCCCGCGGAGACGACGACGAGATCGCAGTCCAGCGTCTCGCCACCGGCGAAGTGCAGGCCGGTGACGGACTCGTCGCCCAGCACCTCCGTGGTGGTCTTTCGCAAATGAACTTTGAGCCCCATCCCCTCCAGCTGCGCCTGGAGAATGCCGGCGCCCTCCGCGTCCAGCTGCACTTCCATCAAATGCGACTCGAGGTGGACGATGTGCGTCTCCAGCCCTTGTGCCAGAAGCCCGCGCGCCGCCTCCAGCCCGAGCAAGCCGCCGCCGATCACCACCGCTCGCTTGGCCTTCGGCGCTCGAGCGAGGATGGCGTTGCAGTCCTCCAGGGTTCGAAAGACGAACACGCCCTGCTTGAGCTTGCCCTGAGCGTCGCGCACCCCCGCCATCGGCGGGACAAAGGCATTGCTGCCGGTGGCGATGACGAGCTGGTCATAGGCCACGCGATTTCCGTCGCTGCCGACGACCTGCTTGCCCGCCGTGTCGATCGCGTTCACCCGCACGCCCGCGTGCAGCGTGACGGCGTTGGCCCGGTACCACGCGAGCGGGTTGATGAAGATGTCGGTCGCGTCGTGGCTGCCGGTGAGGACGCTCGAGAGGAGGATTCGGTTGTAGTTGCCGTACGGCTCGTCACCGAACATCACGATCTCGTAGTGCGCGCCGCCGCCACGCCCCACCAGCTCTTCGACGAATCGCGCGCCCGCCATGCCGTTGCCCACCACCACCAACCGCTGCTTCTTGCTCACGTGGCCTCCCGCTCCAGTCGCACTGCACACACCTTGAACTCAGGCATCTTGCTGATCGGATCCAACGCCGCGTTGGTCAGCCGGTTGACGCTCTCTTCACCGGACCAATGAAACGACACGAACAGCGTGTCCTCGCGGATGGTCCGCGTGACCTCGACCGTGAAGCGACCCGCGCCTCGCCGGGTTCGCAGCGTGACGGTGTCGCCCGACGAGACGGAGTGCTCTTTCGCGGTGCTCGGATGAATCTGAACGAGCGGCCTGGGAGCGGTGCGCGTCAGCGCGGCGATTCGCCGGGTCTGGGTGCCGGACTGGTACTGCGCGAGCACACGGCCGGTGGTGAGGTAGAGCGGGTACTCGGCGTCCGGCGTCTCCGCTGGAGGCTTGTGCGTCACCGGGTGGAAGCGCGCCCGCCCGCTCGCAGTGGGGAACCGGTCAGCGAAGAGGCGCGGCGTTCCCAAAGCCTCATCCTTCGCACACGGCCAGAAGACGCCGTCGGAGGCGTCGAGCTTCTCGTAGGTGATGCCCGAATAGTCGGCCCTGCCTCCGCGCGTGGCTCGGCGGAGCTCCTCGAAGACAGCGCGCGGCGAGGCATCCGCGAACAGGTGCGCCGCCCCCAGGTGCTGCGCGAGCCCGCAGAGCAGCTCGAGATCCGTTCGCACGCCAGCGGGAGGTGAGAACGCGCGGCGGCGGTGAAGCACCCGCCCCTCGAGGTTCGTCATCGTCCCCTCCTCTTCTGCCCACTGCGCGACAGGGAAGACCACGTCCGCAAGCTCGGCGGTCTCCGAGAGGAAGAAGTCCGCGACGGCGAGAAACTCGAGCGACTGCAGTTTCCGGGTCACCTGCTGCGAGTCGGGTGAGGAGACGACCACGTTCGAGCCGACCACCAACAGCGCGTGCAGGTCGTCGCCCGCCAAGAGCTCGTAAGCGGACTTCCCCGCCCCGGGGATCTCGCTCTCGGCGACGCCCCACACGGCAGCGACGTGCGCACGCGCAGCGGGATCGTTGATGTGACGATATCCAGGCAACTGATCCGCCTTCTGCCCGTGCTCGCGGCCCCCCTGGCCGTTGCCCTGACCGGTCAGACAGCCGTAGCCACTGCCGGGCGCGCCCACCTTTCCGAGCGCGAGCGCCAAGTTGATGAACGAGAGCGCATTCGCCACGCCTTGAGACTGCTGCTCGGGACCGCGGCCAGTGAGGATGATCAACCGGCCCGCCGCGCCCAACATCCGCGCGACCTGGAGGAGCTGCGCTTCGGGGATTCCGGCCAGACGCTCGACTCGCTCTGGCCAGTAGGTGGCGACCACCGCGCGCACGGCCTCGAAGCCTTCCGTGCGAGACTCGATGTAGTTGCGGTCGAGAAGATCCTCGCGGATGAGCAGGTGGAGCAATCCATTCGCGAGCACCGCGTCCGACCCTGGCGTCAGCCGCAGATGCACGTCCGCGAGGTTGGCCGTCGCGGAACGCCGAGGATCCACGACCACCAACTTGCCGCCTCGGGCGCGCAACGCGTCGAAGTACTGCATCAGCGGCGGCATCGTCTCCGCCGGGTTCCCCCCCACGAGAAGCACCACCTCGGCCCCGGGGATGTCCTCGAGCGGGAACGGCAGACCGCGATCCAGCCCGAGCGCGAGGTTCGCCGCGGCTGCACCAGACGACATGCAGAAGCGGCCGTTGTAGTCGATGTTCGGAGTGCGCAGCGCCAAGCGGGCGAACTTGCCGAGCAGGTACGACTTCTCATTGGTGAGCGCGCCGCTGCCGAAGACGCCGGCGCTCGCGGCTCCGAACTGCTCTTGCGTCTCGCGCAGCCGCCGCGCAGTGAAGGCGAGCGCTTCCTCCCACGAGGCCGGCTCCAGGCGCGCAGTCCGCGCCCGGCGCAGCAACGGCGTGGTCAGACGTTCTGAATGGCTCAACGTCGCCGCCGCCGTGAAACCCTTCACGCAGAGCTCACCGTTGTTCACCGGAAAGTCGTCGCCGCGCAGCGTGACTTCAGCGGGCGCCCCGCTCAGCTGAATGCCGCACTGAAGAGCGCAATACGGGCAGTGTGTCCGGACCGGCTCGCCGCGAACCGCGTGCTCTGTGAACTCCATCACCCGGCCGGGTTGGGCACCGCGAGTGCCACGAGGTACGCAGGAGTTCTCGCGGGTTACGTCGACGCATTGCGTCGACTGACATACAATTTTGTTGGATCGTCACCTAGATCCGACAACTTCGCAGCTCTGCTTCGCCGGTGTTTGGCGTTCGCGATGCGGGAGCGGATGGTCCGATGCGGGAAAACGTACAATTTTGTATGACGCAGAAAGTCTTCCTACAAGTTCGTTGGAGTCTGATAGCAGTTTCCCTCTGAAGTCCACTCAGAAAAGGGCGAAACCCGAGTCTGAGCTGGGTGGGTCCGGCAGGAGCTCTGCAAGAGAGGTCGCTTTTCGTGAGTGTCATCGCAACGTCAGGACAAGCGCAGGGAGAGATCGAGCAGCTGACGACGCTGCTCGAGGTAAGCCAGGCGCTCTCGAGCTCGCCAGAGCTGAAAGGTTCGCTGCTCCGCGTTTTGGAGCGACTGGAGCGAAACCACGAGTTTGTGCGCGGCGCGGTCACCTTGCTGGACCCGCAGACCGGAGAAATCGCCATCGAAGCGTCCGTGGGCTTGAGCCCCGCGGCGCAGCAGACCCGGTACCGGATGGGCGAGGGCATCACCGGTCGCGTCGTGGAGAGCGCGAAGGCGATCATCGTGCCGAAGGTGAGCCAGGAGCCGCTCTTTTTGAACCGGGCGTTTCAGCGCAAGCCGGCGCGCGGGGGGGACGTCAGCTTCATCTGCGTTCCCATCCTCCTCCACCGCAAGGCGGAAGGTGCCCTCAGCGTCGATCTCGAGTTCCGGCGCGAGCGGGAGCTCGACGACGCCGCGCGCTTCCTCAAGGTCGTGGCGTCGATGATCGCGCAGGCCCTCAAGCTGCAGCGGATGATCCAGGCGGATCGGCAGCGGCTGCTCGAAGAGAACCAACACCTGCGCCTGGAGCTCAAGGAGCGCTACGAGTTCTCCAGCATCGTCGGCAGCAGCGGCCCGATGAGGCTGGTCTACGAACAGATCTCCCAGGTCGCCAGCACCAACACCACGGTGCTCATCCGCGGCGAGTCTGGGACCGGCAAGGAGCTCATCGCCCACGCGATCCACTACAACTCGCCCCGAGCGAAAAAGTCGTTCGTGAAGGTGAGCTGCGCGGCGCTGCCGGAGACGCTCATCGAGTCGGAGCTGTTCGGCTACGAGAAGGGGGCCTTCACCGGCGCGGCCGGACGCAAGAAGGGGCGCTTCGAGATGGCGGAGGGAGGAACCCTCTTTCTCGACGAGATTGGCGAGCTCAACCTCTCCACACAGGTGAAGCTTTTGCGCGTGCTGCAGGAGCGCGAGTTCGAGCGCGTGGGCGGAACCGAGACTTTGCGAGTGAACGTTCGGCTCCTCGCGGGCACGAACAAGGATCTCGAGAAGGCGATCCGCGAGAAGACCTTCCGCGAGGATCTGTATTACCGGCTCAACGTCTTCAGCATCTTCGTGCCACCGCTGCGCGAGCGGAAGCCGGACATCATGCTGCTGGCGGATCACTTCCTCACCAAGTACTCGCGCGAGCACCGCAAAAGCATCAAGCGGATCTCCACGCCGGCCATCGACATGCTGATGAGCTACCACTGGCCCGGCAACGTCCGCGAGTTGGAGAACATCATCGAGCGCGCCGTGGTCGTCTGCGAGGGAAGCGTCATCCACGGCCATCACCTTCCGCCCACCCTGCAGACCGCCGAGGCCTCCGGCACCGCGACCAGCGTCTCCTTCCAGGAAGCAATCGCCGCCTACGAAAAAGACCTCGTGCTCGACGCGCTCAAGAGCACCCGCGGCAACGCTGCCCGCGCCGCCCGGCTGCTTCGCACCACCGAGCGGATCATCAATTACAAGATCAAGAAGCACGGCATCGACTACCGGCGCTTCCGGAAATGACTCATCGAGAGTGATGAGCCGCGCGAATCGAATCGCAGGAGTGTTTCTTGGAACCGCCGTCGGGCAGAGAAAGCCGTTGAGGAAGAGCGAGGCGATGCGCTCGCAGAATTCCTCCGGGGGGATGCGCCTCGTGGGGTCACCGGGTCTCCGTCATCGACAGCATGCCGGTGAGCAACAGCGTAGGAGGTGCACCCAGAGTCGAGCCCGTAAGTAACTCAGCGAAAAGGTGCTCGCAGCGGAATGGGCTGCCTGCCGTGGCGGCGGTAGATCTCGAAATCCGAGTCCGTCGTCAACACGGTTGCGTCAGGGTGACGCTCGCTCAATCGGACCAGACATGCGTCCGCATAAGAGGCAGGAACGTTGCGGTACTTCTTGATCAAGGCATGGATGGCTGCCGACTCGCCATCCATCGGCGAGAGCCGCAGGTTCCCTTCAACGAGCCGGCGGAGCAGACCGTCGACAGCGAGCGGCCACCTCGCGAGCAGAAAGCACGCTTCCGAGATGACCGCTTCACAGGTGACCATGCCTTCCGCAGGCAATTCTCTGAACGTCTCGCTCACCCATTGGTGATGCTCCTCGTCCTTCTTGAGAAGCGCGACCAGAGGACCGGTGTCGACCAGCGTCCGCACCTTCAACGGCCATACCCCTTCATGTGCTTGGGATTCGTGGACAGGTCCCTAGGCCCACCCTGTGCAATCCCGACGACATCGCTCCAGGCGTCATAGGCGCTCTCTTCCTCCGAGCGCTCGAGCGCGGCGATGCCCCGGCGCACCACTTCTGAGCGTGAGATCTTCTTCTTCTTCGCCAAGCGCGCGACTTTGGCGCTTTCGATTCGCGACAGGCGAACGGTCATGATGGACATATGTATGTCACCTCACGAGTCCTGTAATACGTCTCCGTCAGCAGCTCGTCAAGAAGCGTGCCCCGAGAAGGCACCAGCCTCCAGAGTTGAGCAACGCTTTCCCACCCTCGACGCTGGTTTCACGACAACCTCAGCGTGTCCGCAGGCGTCGACACCTGCAAGCCGGTCGTAGGAGACGACGTGTTGCGCCTCGCCAACGAGCGCCCCGCGACGCCGTGGGAGGCCATGACAACCCTCGGCGTGCAGCGCTCGGCAATGGATGCGGGGAAGTTCGCGAGGTGGAGCTCTGGCCTCCGCGCTTCCGATCGCGTGAAGGCTTCCGTGAAGGAGAAGACCGACGGCGAGCTCCTCGACCACTATGGGCTTGCGAGCGCAGGCGTGCTCACGAACCTCGGCATCCTGCTCCTCGGTACTGCCTCCGATCGCGCGAAGCTCGGCACGGCGCCCGTCGTGCAGGCCATCAAATACGACGAGCGGAGGGTGGTGTCGGCGCGTAACGGTAGGGTGACTGCTCCTCTTCGCTGAGCGCACGACGCAATCGCGCCCGAACCTCGCAGAGCGCCTGTCGAACCGCTGCACCGAAATGCCATGTCGTTGTGCCAGCACAAGATGCGGAACGTCGGGATTGTCGCGGGCGGATTCGAAGAGATCCCGAGCGCGAGGCGGAACGTTCTCAAGCGCTGTCTCAAGTGTACGCAGCAACTCCCATCCTAAGAGCGCGCTCCTCTGGACCCGCAGCAGGATCCACCGCCGCCACGGCCGCAGGTGCCTCACGCTCGCGGCCCTCACGCAGCGCCAGGAATCCAGCCTGAGCAATAGCAAGCCCCGGCAGCTGTGTCCTCCGCGCGAGCATGCTTCACCAGAATGCGATGCGTTCCTTCGAGAGGCGTGTCGAAGCTCAACCATTGGTGAACGGCTCGCCGCGGCGTGCGCTCTCGAGCTCGTTCGCGAATTGTGTCGATGAGAGCGTCGTAGTCAACGACGTTGTCCTCCGGCATCTCGAACGCGACCCAGGTGCCGGATCGCTTCCTGTGCCGAAGACTGCTTCACCTCGATTCGGAGGGTCGCCGGCGGTGGGGTTTGGAAGCTCAAACACTGGAACGCGTCGGTCACAGTGGCCGCCCGTGGGTTGCTGCAACATAGAAAGTTGGAGAACATACGCCGCTCTGATGTCGCTGCCGCAACCAGAAGAAGTCTCCGAGTTGGCCGCGCCGCTTGTGCTGGTTGAGGCCCCTGAAGCGCTCTGTCCGAACTGCAGCGTGTACGCGGCAACGCGTTACTGCGGCGCGTGCGGACAGCGGTTGGACAATCTGAAGCGGACTCTGCCGCAGCTCGTTCGCGAGCTTCTGCTCCACTTCTCGCCGGCGGACGGGAAGCTGATCCGCACGGTGTTCAGCCTGCTGTTCAAGCCGGGCGTTCTCACCCGCGATTACGTGGCGGGCCGGCGAATGTCTTACGAGAGGCCATTGCGGTTGTTCGTCGCTGCCACCGCGCTGGCGTTCTTCGCAGAATCCCTTCATCCGCTACCTCACTTCTCCTTCACCTCCGGGCCGAAACGTGGATTGAACTTTCGGCTCACCGGATTACAGCCGACCAAGGGTTCTACAGATCCTTCAGAGGTCGATGCGTCCTTCAAAAAGCTGGCCGAGGCGAAGGTGTCGGACCCTGTTTGGATGGCGCCGCTTCGTGAGATGGCTGCTCGGGGCAAAGATGCCTACATTACTCAGCTTGAGGCTCAGTATCAGCGCTTAGGTCCACACCTTGCTGTGGCAGTGATGCCGTTCCTGGCGCTGCTTCTCTCGCTGCTCTATCGACGTCGAGGCTGGCTCTACGCGGAACACTTTGTCTTCGCGCTTCACGTCAGTGCCTTCAACGCGCTAACCGAAGCCTTCGACTCCCTCGTGGAAGTCCCGCACTTGTCGACTGCGTTGATCGCGCTCCGAGGCTTCTATCTCGTGAAGGCGAGCCACACGGCCTACGGCGGCGGCTGGTGGAGCGTGATCTGGCGGTCCATCTTCGTGAAGAGCGTGCACGTCACACTCTTCATCTTCGCGATGATGGTCGTGGCTTTCGCCGCGATCTACGCGGGTCCCGGCTGAGCCTCCGGAAGACCTAGAACAGCAAGGCGTAGCCCACGTAGCCGGAGCCTTCGAGCGGGTCCCAGGACGCCACGAAGCCTTCGGCGGCGCGGGCCTCGACCGCGTCGTTATACGCAGCGCGGTCTGCTCGTCCTCGCAGGAAGAGGTACGCGCCGGTTCCCAACAGGCCGGCTCCACCCAGTCCCAACACGGTCCCAATTCGCGTGAAGGTAACGGAGCCCGTGCTCGCAAAAGA
Source organism: Myxococcaceae bacterium (assembly GCA_052386435.1). Taxonomy (GTDB): domain Bacteria; phylum Myxococcota; class Myxococcia; order Myxococcales; family Myxococcaceae; genus JBQTKE01. The sequence goes on along the minus strand of JBQTKE010000491.1, from coordinate 41 downwards.
GCGGGTCGCCAACCCGGCCAGCAAGTAGATTGCGCCGAGCG
>JBQTKE010000490.1:0-4374 GCA_052386435.1 Myxococcaceae bacterium | reverse complement strand
CAACGACAAAGCACGCCGCGAGCAGCGGTATCAGGAGTCGGGTCATGCGGGCGAGGTCAGCTCAGGCTTCGGTCTGGGTCAAGAGCGGTAATTGCCTTTGCCGCTCTTCGCACCCTCGCCGCCCGGGGCATACCGGCCCCCGGCCATCAAGATCGGCGATGAGCAGGAAGCGGCCATGATCAGCCACATCCATCAGCTCAGGCAAACCGCAGAGGACACATCGGCGGCGACGGCGCTTGGTCGGTGGGAAGGGCACGAACCGAAGTCTGCGCGGCCTTCGGGCACTTGTGAAATTTCTGGCCGCGACTACTTCTTGTCGCCGCCCGCGGTGTTCGCGCTGGACGAGCTGGAGGTGCTGGGTGACGAGGCCGGCGTCGACGTGGCGGTGCTGGACTTCTCCGAGGACGCGCTCGACTCGCTGGAGGAGGGCGAGCTGCTCGAAGCCCCTCCGCTCTTGGCGCTGCTGTAGAGATCCGAATACCAGCCCCCGCCCTTGAGGACGAAGGAGCTGCGGCTCACGACCTTCTCCAGCTTTCCCTTTGCACCGCAACCGGAGCAGGCCTCAGGGGTGGGATCGGACACCTTCTGGATGACTTCGTTGAGCTTGCCGCAGTCGGCGCAGACGTATTCGTAGATGGGCATGGTGGTTCAACCTTCAATCGTCAATGGCGCGCGGTGAGCGCTGCCGGTCCCGAAATGAGGCGCGAAAATCTTCGACGAGCCCCAGCCGCTCCGTGGTGCGGCCAATCAACTCCGCGGGCACGGCGTAGCGCTTCCCCGCGGCCGCATAGAGATCGTCGAGTGAGGCAGTTCCTTCGACGCAGGCCTGCAGCTTGGTGCGAAGCTCCCCGCGCAGCGAATCCTTGAAGCGTTTTTCGATTCCCAAATCCGCCAGGTATTTCGACCGGCCGATGAGATCGAGCTTTCCCTGGAAGTTACGGGCATCCAGCGCTTCGCGGCGGAACCGCTCGCGGACCTCATCGACTTCGCGCGCCAGCCCCAGTGCCTCTTCCAGCTTGCGCAGGTCTGGAAGGTTAAGCCCCACCGCCCAACCGACACGGCCCGCGGCGCCGCGGTGTTCGGCGTAGGTGGCCAGGAGGAGCGCGCGTTCCTTCTTCTCTAACTCCTCCAACTGCTCCGCTTGGCGAAGCACGTCCAGGACGTCCGCCATGGAGACAGCAGAGCCCGCGCGTCCGGAATAGCCGGTCGAGAGGTGGCGCCAGATGCCGTAGCGGTGCGGCTGCTGTTCGACCAGGTCGCGCACCAGGCCCCGGTTTTCCGGATTGAAGAGATCCGCCAGTGCGTGCTTCTGCGAATCCACGCGGGTGAAGCGGCCACGCGGAGGAGGCAGCTCGCGCTTGGGTGCCTCCGTGGCGACGCGCTTCTTCGGAGCGATCTTCTCCGCGACGGTGGGCGCCGGAACCTTGCCTTTGAGAGCCGGGAGAGGCGTGGCGGTGAGCGGCGCGGGAGAGAGAGCTGGGACTGAGACGTACACCGGTTCGGGGGAAGCAGTGGGCGGTAGGGAGTTCGTCGCACGTTCCTCGGCCAGCTCCCGTGCGACCTCGTAGTACCCGGCGATCTGACGCCGCGCTGCCAACTCAGGGGCGGTACCGTTCAACACGTCGATGACGGCGAAGGGTCCAAGAGGAGAGGCCGCCGGCTCGCGGTCCGTCAGCTCACGCACGCGGAATTCTTCGGCTTCTGCGACGAGGGACAGCGCCTCCCGTACCTCTGGCGCGGAGGCAGGGCAGCGCGCCCTGCGACAAAAGTCGGAGAGCGCGACCGCGGTCGGTGTGGGCACCTCATCGGGTGCGCGTTTTCTTTTCCAGGGCGTGGGCATGGTTCTTTTCGCGGCGCCTCTATCCTTCCTCTTTTAAGAGGTGTCAATTGAGGACGCTCGCCTCGAAGCTTGCTTGGAGAGCGCTCGCAGGTATGTTGGCGCCTTTTAGGGACGCCGAGGACGATGAGGGCCGACGACGTGACCGCCGACTGGAACAAGAACGACGTGCTGAACCGGTACATGGCGGAGCGAGGGCTCAAGAGCACCCGTCAGCGCAGCCTGATCATCGACACCTTCTTCGGATCGGACGGCCACCTCTCCGTGGAAGACGTCTGGAGCAAGGTTCGCCAGCAAGATCCGAAGGTTTCGGTGGCCACCGTCTACCGAACCATGAAGCTGCTCAGTGAATGCGGCTTGGCCCACGCGCAGAACTTTGGCGATGGGCAGACGCGCTACGAGCCGGCGCTGGGCAAGCACCACCACGACCATCTCATCTGTACTTCGTGCGGAGCCATCGTGGAGTTCGAGAACGACCGCATTGAGGCGATGCAGGAAGCGGTGGCGCGCAAGCACGGGTTCAAAGTTCAGTCGCACAAGATGGAGCTCTACGGGCAGTGTCGAAACTGTCAGCGCAACGCGGACAAGGCTTCGTCTCGTTCCTGATGCGACGCGGGGCACCTCTGCTGTTGCTGTTGGGGCTGACCGCTTGCGCGCACGCGCCGGACCTGCGTGAGCCCAAGTTCCTTCCGTTTCTGAAGCTCACCGCGGTGGGGCCCGTGCGCTACACGCCGAGCGCGCTGCGCGGTCGCGTGGTCCTCGTGAACTTCTTCACGACCTGGTGCTTCCCGTGTCTGGGCGAGCTGCCGGTGCTGCACAAGTTTCAGCAGGAGTACGGCGCGCGTGGCCTGAGCGTGGTCGTAGTGGGACTGGACGTGGAAGAGGCGAAGGTCCTCGAGCCGTTCGCTTGGCATTTCAAGTACGCGTTCCCTGTCACAGTGGCGAGCACGGAGATCAAGAACGCGCAGACCCCGTTCGGACGGATCGCGGCGCTGCCCACGTCCTTCTTGTTAGGGAGAGATGGGAAGGTGGTGGTCGCGTATCAGGGCCTGGCAAACTCGAAGGACCTGAAGGTCTACATCGAGAAATCTCTGGAGGATTCAGGCGGGTAGAGCGGGTGCTACAGGCCTGGAGCAGAAAAATTGCCGGTCCGGAACCCACTGTTAGCGTCGCGTGCGATGGCGACGAAGCAACAGCTGGCTGGTGGAGCGGTGGCGGTGGCGGCGCTGTTGGCGTTCGGCTCCATCGTGGATGGGCGGGGTTTTCGACGCTACTGGGCGCTGAAAAAAGAGCAGAGCGCGCTCACCGAAAAAAACCGCGATCTGGTCGAGCGCAACAAGCGCATGGCGCGCGAGCTTGAAGCTTTGCGCAACGACCCGTCGGCGCTGGAGCGGGCCGCGCGGGAAGAGCTGGGCTACGTGAAGCCCGGAGAGATCGTCATCAACCTGGAGTAGCCGCCTTGACCAAACCGATCTCAGCGGTGGTGCGAGCAGTGCCCGCGGCGGCGGTGATGTTCGCGTTGCTCCACCTCGCGCGGGGTGGCTTTCACGGCCTTGAGCACTTGTCGTGGTGGGAGGCCTACGTGGTGCTGGCGCTGCTGGTGGGACTGGGCGCGGCGACGGGTCGCCGACTACGCCGCTCTGACACCCGCGTGCGCGACGACCTCGAGTTGGGCAGCACGCTCGTCGCCATGGCTTACGTGGTGGTGGCGGTGGGAGGTGGCCCGCTGTTGCCTGTCGTCTATCTCTTGATCGCGTGTCTGGTGAGCTTCCTCCCGCGTTCCGCCGCGATGACCTTGGTGGGCGTGGCGATGGTCTTCGACGCGGTGCTGTCGTTGCGCGTGCCGGAGCCGTCGTTTTTGACTTTGACCGGTCACAGCGTCTTCTTGATCGCCTTCGCTGCCACGTACCACCTGGTGCTGAGCGCGAGACTGGCCGCGGCGCGACGTGCCGAGAACGCCGCGGTGAAGAACCGCATCAAGGAGGTGGAAGAGCGGGCGCGGACGTTCCGCTTGGTCCACTCGGGGACGCAGGACAGCTCGCCCGGGTTGAAGGATCAGGAGAAGTGGCTGGTCGCGTCCGTGAAGGAGATCGAGGGTGCGGTAGGTGCGGCGCTGGAGATCGCGGAGATCGCGCTGGGGACGCATACGTGCGCGGCGTTTCTTTTGAGCTCTGACGATCGAGCGTTGAAGCTCTACGACTGCCGCTCTGCTTCGGATCGCGTGCAGCGAGATCGCATCTCCGCAGGCGAGGGAATTCTGGGCGGGGTTTTGAAGCGCAGTGTTCCTATTCGAATGCACGCAGCGAATGGGCTGAAGGGCGTGAGCTACTACGAGGGCGGGGCGGAGATCAGCGCGCTGCTCGCGGTGCCGATCATCGAAGGTGGAGGACTGATGCGCGGCGTCCTCGTCGCGGATCGGTTGAAGCCGGTGCCCTTCACCGAGCAAGACGAGCGACTGCTCCAGACGATCAGCGCCGAGGTGCTTCGCTCCATCGAGGTCGAGCGGGTGATGAACTACATCCGCCAGACGCGCGACG
>JBQTKE010000489.1:0-2861 GCA_052386435.1 Myxococcaceae bacterium | reverse complement strand
CGCTCGCACATCGATCCGCCCAAAGTTTCACGCGCTCGGGCTGGTGCTGCTGATGGTTTTGCCGGGCCTGGCCGAGGCTGCGCCCAAGCGTCGCGCTCAAGGCCGCCGCGCCCAGCCAGAGCTGGTGGTGGCCTCGTTCACCGGTCCGTCCGCGAAGAAAGTTCACCTCGCGCTGAAGCAGGCTGTCTGCCGCAACGTGAATTGCGTCCGTGATCGACCGGGCAGTGACGCGCCGGTGCTTTTGGGCAAGGTTCAGAAGCAGGGCGGCAAGTGGGTCGCGCAGCTGACCATCGTGGATGGCGATGGCGAGAAGGTGATGCGCAAGCAGCTCGCGCTGTCCAAGGCGTTCAAGCCCGCGCGTGAAGCGCTGAGCAGCACCAGCCGCCTGGTTGCGAGGACGCTGTCGGGTGAAGAACCTGAGAGCGACACGCCGCTGCGCGAGGAGGAAGAAGAAGAGACGCCCAAGCGCGGCAATGGATCCAAGTCCGGCCCGGTGCTGGAAGAAGAGGAGGATTCGGCCGTCGCGTCGTCCTCGAAGAAACGCGGCCGCGCCATCGAAGCGGACCAGGGCGAAGCGGAAGAGGTTGAGCCGTCGACGTCCAAGCGTTCGCGCGTGGCTGCTTCTTCTGACCCGTCCGAAGGGTCCGTGGGCGGTGTCGAGCAGACGTTCTCCCGCGAACGCCGACTCAATGAAGAGCACGCGCTGTTCGCGCTTGAAGCGGGTGCCTACGTGTTTTCGCGCCGGCTGCAATACCAGCAGCGAGCCTCGGCTGAGCTGGTCTCGTTCCCAGGCGGCGCGTCCTTCGCCCCGCAGCTGCGCGGTGAGCTCTACCCGTTCATTCGCAAGGGCGGCATCCTCGGCGGCATTGGGCTGGAGGGTTCCTTCGCGCGCACGCTCGGGCAGAAGGTGACGCTGACCGACGGACGGCAGTTCTCCGCCATCGTACAGAACTGGGACGCTGCGCTGGCATGGCGCTTCCAGCCCATCACCGGACAGCAGTTCGCGATTGTCCCCAAGATGGGCGTGCGCAATCAGCAGTTCGCGGTGAGTGGTGACTCGGCCGGTTTGCCCGGCACCAACTACGTGTCCGTGCAGGGTGGCGTGGGGCTGGATGTTCCGATTGGTCAGCGCTTCCGCCTCTACGGTGAGGCCGCGTACCTGGGCGTGCTCTCCGCGGGTCAGTTCACCAGCAGCACCTACTTCCCGCGCGCCAAGTCCATGGGCGTTCTCGCGCGCGCCGGCTTGGGCGTTCGCGTGACCCAGGCCTTCGAGATCGTCGCGTCCGGCGGGTACGAGACGTACCGGCACACCCTGAGCTCGGATCCCGCGGACCTCTTCGTGGCTGGCACCGCCTCCGACTCGTACATCAGCGGAAACGTTGGTTTGCGGCTAAACCTCTGATTCGTAAAGACACGAAACATTCGTCTGACCGAGGCGACAATGTAGGAGTCACCGTTTCGGAGCAGAGCAGACATGTTTCTCTTTTCGCCTCAGCACCTCGGCTTAGACGCGCCCATCTACGAAATGGACGGCCACGAATTCGTGCCGTGCCCCTTCATCTCCGCGGACAGCTACGCGTGCCGCCTCTGCGGTCAGACCAGCACCGCCGAGCAACTGGGTGGGGCCATCGCCGGAGGCTACGCGGGCGTCTTCACCGAATGTCAGGCGAAGAAGGAAGCCGCGCTGAAGGCCAAGGACTGCTGCCTCTTCTGTGAGCGCGAGCTCTCGCGCAGCTACCTCGACCTGTACCTGGGCTTTGATCCCGTGGACAAGGACCTCTGCCGGGACTGCCGAACCAAGCGCGCGAAGACCAATTTCGAGCTGCTGGGCGAGGTCTGATCAGCGGACGTATCCAACATTATGATTAATAAGCATAATGTTCGTCAGACATTATGTGATTCATCATGCATCTCAGCTTCGTAAATCGCCGGGCTGAGCTCGCTCAGCTGAATGCCTTTGCTCGCACGGGCGGGCTCCTGGTGCTGTTCGGCCGTCGCGCTCTCTGGCTCGAGCACACGCATGATGAGCAAAGCGCCCTTGCCGGCAAATGGCCTAAGGCGCGGTTCGAAGTGATTGATCAGGCCGAGCTCCAACGCCTGCCGTAGCTCTACGCGCCGCCGCTGTTGGTCGGCGGCGTGCCTCCGCCGCGTCCGCGACCTCCTCGACGGCGACGTCGGCGCCGGCGCGTCACGTTGGGGCTTTCGGAGACGGTTCCGTCTGTTGTGCCGGCGGTGTCTGCGTTGGCGTTCCGCGGTCCCGGCGTCGACCGTGACTGCGCGGAGATGGGATTCGAGGCGGGTGGGGCACCGCGGTAACTCACTTCCGGCATGCGCGGTCGGTTCTGTCGTTGCTGGTTACCTCGCGGTTCACTTTGTCCCTGAGGGTTGCCGCGCGGAGCGCTCTGTACTTGCGTCTTGCCGCGTTGCCCTCCTGCCGAGTCGCTCCGGCCCTGATGCGATCGTTGTTCGTGTCGCTGTCCGCCTGGCCCGCGGTGACCGTGACCTTGGTGGCCGTGTTGCTGTCGCGCCGGCTCGGGCATTCCCGCGGGCACGAAGTCCGGGGTGAGCTCGCGGCGAACATGGGCTCGCCAGATCTCCGAGCTCTCCGAGCGCGTGGACTTGAGGTCCGGCGCGTACAGCTCAAAGTGGCCTCGTAGACTGTCCATGTCGCGCCGAAAGAAGAACTCGGCCCGGCTGTTGTGTGCGGCGGAGACGATCTGGGGGAAGTCGATGATCACCGGTCCCTCCGCGCCGAGCAGCACGTTGTACGGAGAGAGGTCGCCGTGAATCAGATCCTGGCAGAGCATCTTGATCACCTGCGCGCGCAGGTCTTGGTACATCGCGACCGCTTCTTCCGGATG
>JBQTKE010000488.1:0-3542 GCA_052386435.1 Myxococcaceae bacterium | reverse complement strand
AGACCCGACGTTGGCGACCAAGAAGATTCTGGACGCGAAGGATCAGATCCTCGCCCTGGCCAACTCGTTCCACCCGGCGATGGTCCGTCGTGGCGGCGGCGCGAAGGAAGTCGAAGTCCGCGTGCTTCCCGCCCCTGAAGGTCCTCGTGGCGAGCCGCTGCTCGTCGTCCACGTCCTCATCGACACGCAGGAGGCGATGGGCGCCAACTTGATCAACACGGTGGCGGAGGGCATTGCGCCGCTCATCGAGCAGATCACCGGCGGCCGCGTCTACCTGCGCATTCTATCCAACCTCGCGGACCGTCGATTGGCGCGAGCGTCCTGCCGGATTCCGGTGCCGCTGCTCGCCGACTTTAGCCTCGCGGGCGAAGAGATCGCTGAGGGAATTGCGCAGGCCAGCCGCTTCGCTCAGGCGGACCCTTACCGAGCCGCGACCCACAATAAGGGTGTGATGAACGGCATTGATGCCGTGGCGCTCGCGACGGGCCAAGACTGGCGCGCGATTGAAGCCGGCGCGCATGCTTTTGCTTGCCGGGATGGGCAATACCGTCCGCTCTCCACCTGGCACTTGGAAGAGGGTTACCTCCTCGGCCGCATCGAGCTGCCCTTGGCGCTCGGCACGGTCGGTGGCCCGATTCGGATTCACCCCGGCGTGCAGCTGGGTTTGAAGCTGATGCGGGTCAGCTCGGTGCGCGAGCTCTCCATGGTCTTCGCCGCGGTCGGTTTGGCGCAGAACCTGGCCGCGCTGCGAGCGCTGGGCTCGGTGGGCATTCAGAAGGGACACATGGCGCTGCACGCCCGCTGCGTCGCGGTCACCGCCGGCGCTCGAGGCGACTGGGTGGAGAAGATCGCCAACCTCTTGGTGAAGGCCGGCCACGTGAAGGTGGAGAAGGCGCGGGAGATTTTGAACTCGCTGTCCGCAGAAGACGCGGCCGCGGCCACTGGAACAGGCTGACACTTTGGGTGCTCGAGTAAGACGCCCGGAACCGGAAGGTTTGGTGCCGTCGGCGTCAGCAGCGAAGGGTTTCGGTCCGGGGAAGATCATCCTGCTCGGCGAGCACGGCGTGGTGTACGGCCACCCCGCGCTGGTCGGACCCTTGGCGATGGGAGTGACGGCCACGTCCACGCCCTCCAACCGCTGCGCGATCGAGCCCCCGAAGAACCTCACGACGAAGCAGAAGGAAGCGCTCTTGGCCGCGTTCGAACGGTTGGCGAAGCGGGTGGGGCGTCCCCCGGTTCGAGTCGCCATCGACAGCGCGTTGCCCGTCTCGGTGGGTTTGGGCAGCTCGGCGGCGCTCTCCGTTTCCTGCGCACGGGTGCTCTTCAGTGCCGCGGGCAAGACGGCCACCTCGAACGAGATCGTCGCTGCGGCGCTGGAGATGGAGAAGGAGTTCCACGGAACCCCGTCCGGCGTGGACCACACCTGCAGCGCCTTGGGCGCGTTGATCGAGTACCGCAAGAAGCCGGGCGCCACGTTGGGCAAGGTGCGCAAGTTGGTCTCGCCAAAGCCGCTGCGCGTCCTGGTCGCGGTGGCGGGCGCGCGGACCGGAACCAAGGCGACGGTGGCGGCGCTCCGAGAGCGTCAGGCGACGTGGAAGATGCGTTACTCGCGGCTCTTTGAAGAGATCGCCGCGGTCGTCCAAGAAGGCAGCGCCGCGGTCGAGTCGGGTGACTTGGCAAGCCTGGGCGACGCGATGAACGTGAACCACGGTCTGCTCTCCGCGCTGGGGCTCTCGTCTTCGCCCCTGGATGCTCTGGTCTACAAGCTCCGCGCGGAGGGCGCGTTGGGGGCGAAGCTGACCGGTGCCGGAGGAGATGGCGGCGCTGTGATCGGCCTGTTCGAAAACCCCACCCCCGTCGTCGCGAAGCTGCAGGCGCGAGGCATTGAGTGCTTTGCCAGCCAGCTCGCAGGTCCCATTCCCCTATGAAGGCAACCGCCACCGCTCATCCCAACATCGCGCTCGTGAAGTATTGGGGAAAGCGCGACGAGGCCTTGATTCTGCCGCACCAGTCCAGCCTGTCCGTGACGTTGGCTCCGATCAGCGTGACCACCACGGTGCGGTTTGGCGCGGACGTAGACGAGGTGGAGATCAATGGCAGGCGCGCGCAGGGCTCAGAGCGCAATCGAGTCGTGCAGCTGATCGACGAAGTGCGCGCCCAGGCGAAGCAGAAGCTGGGACCCGCGCAGGTGGTTTCCAAGGGAGACTTCCCCGCAGCAGCGGGTCTTGCCAGCAGTGCCGCCGCCTTCGCCGCGCTGGCACTCTCGGCCCGCACCGCCGCGGGTTTGGACTCCAATCTTAAAGAGACGTCGGTCCTCGCGCGACGAGGCAGCGGCTCCGCATGCCGCAGCGTGCAGGGCGGCGTCTGCATTTGGCGCCGCGGTGAGCGCGCGGACGGAGCGGACAGCTACGCGGAGCAGTTGGTCAGCGAGCACCACTGGCCCAACCTGCGCTTGGTCGTGGCCATGGTGAACCGCGAGGAGAAAGACGTGAAATCGCGCGACGGCATGCGGTCGGCGGTGGAGACGTCGCCGTACTATCCCGCGTGGATTAAAGACGCGGAGCAAGAGGTCGGCCGCGCCGCGGAGCTCGTGAAGAAGAAGGATCTCGAGGCACTCGGTGAGCTCTCCGAACGCAACGCTTGGCGCATGCACGCCACGTCGTTCTCCGCGGATCCGCCGCTCTGCTACTTGAAGCCGAAGACGCTGGAGCTGATTCAGCTTCTGCCGGAACAACGCAAGAAGGGTGTCCCGGTCTGGTTCACGCTTGACGCCGGTCCTAACCCGGTCCTCCTCACCGACGACAAGAACATGCTCGCGGTCGAGACGTTGGCGCGCGCCGCGGGTGCGCTGGAAGTCGTGGTTTGCACGCCCGGCGGCGATGCCCGTCTCCACGCGAACCACCTCGGCTGAGACGTCATGCGCGCGCTCTCTGCTCCTTCCAAGCTGTTTCTCGCCGGTGAGTACGCAGTGCTTTGGGGCGGAACGGCGCGCATCGCCGCGGTAGGCCCACGCGCTCAAGCGTTGGTGCGTCGTCGTGAGGATCGCGAGGTCCATCTGATTCTGGAGGATGGTCGCTTCACCGGTCAGGCCACTCCGCTGGGTGTGCGTTGGAGCGGCGACGTGCCTCGGCAATATCTGTTCGTCGCGCGAGCAATTGATGCCGTATGGCGCGTGCACGGCCGTGAATCGCTGGGCTTCGAGGTCGCGTTCGCGCCAAGCCCCGGTGCTCCGGGTGGACGCAAGCTGGGGCTCGGCAGCAGCGCGCGGGCCTGTCTGCTCGCAACCGAGGCAGCGCGCTTCATTCTCGAAGAGCGGTTGGACTCACTGAAGTTGGCGTTGCTGTCTCACGCGCAGACCCAAGGCATGAAGGGGAGTGGGGGAGACGTCGCCGCCGTCTTTGCTGGAGGCGTCGTCCGCTACCGCCGCTATCCCGTGGAGACGCTCTTCGCGTCCACTGGAACCGGACAATTGAGCTCGGCGTTGGTCGCGGCAGAGCCCGTGGATCTCTGGCGATTGCCGCCGCCGAAGGTCTTCCTCAGCT
>JBQTKE010000487.1:0-8624 GCA_052386435.1 Myxococcaceae bacterium | reverse complement strand
TCCCGCCTATCTGAACCTCATCGAGAAGGGCAAAAGGATGATGCCCTTTCCTCTGCTCTGGAAGGCGCTGCGTTTTTTCGAACAAGACCCCGAGCAGTTCATGTCCACCCTGGGCGAGGGGCGGGTTGACGAGGCGCTGGCGAAGCTCCTCGACGAGCCGCTGCTCAAGAGCCTGGACATCGACCCGGAATCACTGCAGCACCTCTCCGCGGAGCCGAAGCTCGCGGGAACGGTCGCAGCGCTCTTCAACCTCTACAAGAACACTCGCACCCAGCTTGAGAATGTGCTCGCGCAGCTCTCCGCCCAAGAACGCGCGGGTGCCACCCAGTCCACCGGGATCGCTTTCGACTATTCGCCCTTTGACGAGGTCAGCGACTTTCTGGAGACGCACAAGAACTTTTTCCCAGAGCTGGAAGAACAGGCAGAGGCGCTGCGCCGCGACTTCAAGCTGGAGCGGCAGGTCAACTCCGGGCAGCTGATGCGCCTCATCGAAGAGCGATTCGGGTACCGCTTGGCCTTCGAACAAGCGCAAGCGGGAAGCTCGGTAGTGCGCCGGCTGGACGGCGAGTCCAAGACACTCACGCTGTCGCCCGGGCTCACCGAACAACCCCTGAAGTTTCAGCTCGCGGCGTCGCTGGGCCTGTTGATGCTGGACCGCGAACGACTGTTGGAGCGCATCGTCGGCGCGGGACGGACGCGACACGCGGAGACGCCCAAGCTCATCAAGGTGAACCTGGCCAACTACTTCGCTGGCGCCCTGATGCTCTCGTACGGGGACTTCTTCAAAGAAGTGCAGCGCAGCCGCTACGACGTCGAGCTGCTCTCCAACATCTTCGGCGTCACCTACGAAACCGTGGCGCATCGGCTCTGCAATCTCTCGGATCCGAAACGCAGCGGCGTGCCGTTTCACTTCCTGCGTTCGGACATCGCGGGGAACATCTCCAAGCGCTACAGCGGCACCGGCTTGAAGTTCGCCATGGGCGGCGGTTCCTGCGGCAAGTGGGCGGTGCACCTGGCCTTCCTCAACCCGTCGCAGCTCACCCGGCAGTATTCGATCATGCCGGACGGGACGACCTACTTCTGCTTCGCCAAAGTGCAGCTCCAGCCGGTGGAAGGGTCCATCGTCCGCGGCACCGCGTACTCGATCGGCCTGGGCACCCATGCGGAGAATGCGAAGTATTTGGCATATGGGCTGCCCACCCTGGACCTGCGCAAGGACGCGGTCCCAACCGGTGTCTCCTGCCGCTTTTGTGAGCGAACCGACTGCAACCAGCGCGCGGCGGCCAGCTACCGCTTCGCCTTCGCGTTCGACGAATACACGAAGAAGGACTGCTTCTTCTCCCCTCTCCTCGTGCACGAGGGCACCAAGAAGTAGGGATACCTGCGGGGTCAGGCCTTACACCCTTACACTCTGCAAGAGTGTAAAGCCTCACCCCGCTATGCTGGCGGCGTGAACTACGTCGACTACGTCCGCGAATTTGAAAAGGCGGCCGCGGGGCTTGAGCTCCAGCGCTACGGATCGGTTCACGAAAACGGGCGCGACTATCCGCTGCTCCGCGTGGACGTTCCGGGTGAACGCTTGCTGGTCATCACCGCGGGCTTTCACGGTGAAGAGCCCGCGGGTCCGCTCACGATGAGGGAGCACCTGCGAGAAGTCGTCGCGTACGCGCGGGCTTCAAACGTCGCGCTGAGAATTTACCCCTGCATCAACCCCTCCGGCTTCGAAGCGGGCACCCGCTACAACGCGAGCGGCGAGAAGCCGAACAACGACTTTCTCCGCTACGAGCTGACGGACGGCTCGCTTCACGGAGAGCTGCAAGATGGTCAAACCTTCGTGCATTATTCGCTCTACCGCGAGAGCCCAAAAGAGACGCGGGCGATATTGGAGGAGCTGGAAAAGCACCCTACTCCGCTGGGCGCGCTGGACATCCACCAGGATCGCTACATCCCCGGCGCCTGGACCTATGCGTACGTCTTCGGAGATCGCACGCCGTACCGAAAGCTGATGAAGCACTCCGCGAAACACGCGCAGCTGGCCGCGAAGAAGCTGGTGGATGAACAGCGACGCACGGATGCAGATGGTCTGATCGAGTACCGGGACGGCAGCGTCACCGACTATTACGACCGCCGCGGGGCGCGCTTCACCGCCACGTTGGAGACCACCACGCAGATGTCGATGGACACGTGCCACCAGATCAATTTGATCTGGATAAAAGGCTTTATTGATCTCGTTAAGAGCGGCTAATCAAGCGCGGAAGCCCGCGCCCACGGCCATTCCCAGCAGCGTGAGCACACCCGCGGCGTAGAGCGCGTATCGCCACTCGCCCTTCGCTCCCAACATCACTCCCGAAGCGATCAACCGCGCCACGGGCGTGACCACCAACATGAAGACGCCGCCGCGCTCCAGGTGATCCATGGCGACGCTGGTGAGCTGATTCGTCGGGAGCAGCTGCAGCAACAACGCGGCGCCGAAGAGCAGCCCGCTCGAATACGCGCCAGCGCGGAAAATCCCCGCAAGGTAGCCGTCGCCCGCCGACAACCTTTCTCGCCACGAGAGCGCGTCCTCGGAGGTGACGAGGGGCGGAAGCATCTGCACAGGGGGCAGCGTGCTCGCCCGCACCTTGGAGAACGGGTCCTCTACGTCGTTGTCCACAGCGAACCTCCCCCCTTCCACAACATCTGAAACGCGACGACCATCAGGACCAGCCCAAACAGCCGTCTCAAGAAAACGACCCGAGCGTCTTTGGCATGGCGCGATCCATACACAGCACCGGCGAGCGTCCCCACCACCAGCGGTGCAGCCATCGCCAAGTGTAACTGCCCTCGCCACGCGTAGGCGGCGACACTCGCCGCGGCGGTGACGCCGACCATCATGTTGCTGGTCGCGGTGGCGACGCGGAACGGAACGCCCATGCCGAAAGTCATCAGCGGCACCTTCACTGGCCCGCCGCCCACGCCCAGCACCGCGGACATCCCGCCCGCGAGAAACGAGCCACCAATACCCAACGGAACGCGCTTGAAAGCCACCGGCTCCAGCGTCGCATCGTCCGCCGCGGGCCGCCTCGTGAGCATCTGACTGGCGACGATCGCCGCGAACGCGCCGAAGGCCATCGCCACCGTCGCGGGCGCCAACAGCACCGCGAGGAACCCCCCACCAAACGCGCCAGCCACCGTGGCGAGCTCCAACGTCAGCGCCAAGCGAACATCGGCGGTCTTGCGCTCCACGTTGCTGGCGGACGCGGCGCAGCTGTTGGCGACGACGCAGAGCAGACTCACCGGGATCGCGTCGACGATGGGAACCCCGAAGCCCAGCACCAGCACCGGAACCAAAATCGCTCCGCCGCCAATGCCCAACGTCGCCCCGACGAGGCCACAGGAAAGTCCAACCAGAAGAAGCGGGGCGAGGAGCATTGCGCGAAAGAATAGGAAGCCCTTCGCGCGCACCCTAGTTGTCGCCCCGCCGGGGCCGGGTGGCAGGCCGAAGAGCAGCCAGCCGGTGAGGCCGTTCGACCAAGCTGGCCCGTTTACGCTGTGGCACACCCACGTCCTGGCGTAGGCCGAACAGCGAGCGTGTCAGCCGCTGTTATCCGCGGTGGTCAGGCTGCGCTCGAAGTGATCGAGCCTTCGGGCAAGAAGGCGAAGATCTTCTCCCGCGACCGCGGCGTGAAGCTCTGCCGCAAGATCAACGACCAGAGTTGGTTGAGCACATCGCGCGAGAGGGCGAGGCTCTCCTCCACGGATGCGTGCACGTCGAAGTCTTCGCCCCGGTAGAGCGTGAGGTCCTCTTCGCCTGAAGGTTGGTTGAGCCAACGCGAACGCCCCAGCGGACTGGAGAGAAGCAGGCCGGCCAAGTAGAGCCCGCGAATCCAGCCATCGAGCTCCACCTTCGGAGGCGCTTCATTGAAGGTATCGTTGCAGGCAAGCCGAATGACTTCGTACATCCCCTTCCCCACCCCGCGCGTAGGAAGGCCGGTGCTCTTGAGAACTTGGAACTTCGATCGAATCGCCGGGTCGCCCACCATCTCTCGGCCGTGGAACTCACGCACGTAACGCAGCGCTTGGGCCCATTCGATCTGACGGTGCACGTGAAGCTCGCTCTGCCCCACCGTGCGGCGTTCCGCGACCAACCTATCGACGATGGGGTGAAGCACTCGGTCCAGACAGAGATGGGTGAAATAGCCACAGACCAGCGCCAGTCCCGCGTGGGTGCCCACCAGCGCGCCGTTGGCCACCAGCTCCGCCATCTTGATGCCCAGCGCAACCGGTGCGCGGCCGTGAAAGACCTTGGCGAAGTACGGGAGCGATTTGCGAGGAGCGACCAGCTCGAAGCCGCCGCGCAGCCCGTCGAAGAGCGGCAGATCCGGAAGCGCCGCGCCCAGGTGTGCATAGGGAAGATCCTCGAGCAGCGCCTGCGTCATCTCTCGGGGAAGCATGTCCGGATTCGCGGCCAGCCGCTCAACGGCTGTGAGGTGCAGGAGCAAAGAGGGCATCTGAAAGCGTACGTAGGCCACGGGCCCGGAAGATTGCAACGTGGGTTCGTCGCGCCGCCGACGTTGCATTGACGGCACAGACGACTAGGCTGCGCTTTTTCCCTGAGGAGAGCTGCGCTTCATGAACCTGAGCTGGGCACCTGCTGACATCCGAAAAGCGACGGGCGATCTGCTCGTCATTCCTCTGTTCGACTCGGAAGTGACCGGCAAGGAACAGCACGCATCGCTTGCCGCGGCGGATGCCGCGCTCAAGGGAATTTTGCTGAGCGCAGCCACCGAAGAAGGCTTCAAAGCGAAACCTGATCAGAGCCTCCTGCTGCATACCCACGGCAAATTGAAGGTGAACCGCGTGCTGCTGTTGGGGCTCGGCAGCAAGTCGAAGTTCGAGTCCGAAGCGCTGCGCCTCGCCGCGGGCCGCGCCGCGAAGACCGCGCAGAAGCTCAAGCTCAAGGCGCTGGCTTTCTGTCTACCCGCGACCTCTGATTTGGAAGCGTGCGTGCGCGCCGCCGCGGAAGGGCTGTTGCTGGGCGCGTACCGCTTCGACCGCTACCGCACCACGCAGAAGGAGGACAGAGCCGCGAGCAAGCTCAACGAGGTCGCGCTGGTGCTGCCGTCCGGTCAGAAAGAGACCGCGGCGCTCAATGACGCGATGAAGCTGGCCGTGCGCGTGTCAGACGCCACCAACTGGGCGCGCGACCTCGTGAACGAGCCCGCCGCAGTGCTCACCCCCACGCGCCTGGCGCAGGAAGCGCAGAAGGCGGCGAAAGAGAACGGGCTCACCATCACCGTGGGCGGCCGCAAAGAGATTGAAAAATTGAAGATGGGTATGTTCCTGGGCGTGGCCCAAGGCAGCGCGGAAGAGCCCAGGCTCATCCACGTCTCCTACGTTCCCAAGAGCCCCAAGCAGGCCAAGCGCGCACCCGTGGCGCTGATCGGGAAAGCGATCACCTTCGACTCCGGCGGCCTCTCCCTAAAGACCGCGGATGGCATGGTCGACATGAAGACCGACATGGCCGGTTCCGCCGCCGTGCTCGGGGCCATGCAGGTGATCGCGCACTTGAAGCCGCCCTTCCCCGTTCACGCGTTCATTGGCGCCTGTGAGAACATGCCGTCCGGCAACGCCTACCGGCCCGGCGACGTTCTGATTTCTCGTCTGGGCAAGACCGTGGAGATCACCAACACCGACGCGGAAGGACGCTTGGTGTTGGGTGACATCCTGACCTGGGCCAATGAGCACAAGCCCGCGGCGATGATCGATCTCGCCACGTTGACCGGCGCGTGCATGGTCGCGTTGGGCCACTACATCGTCGGTGCGTTCGGCCAGGACGACGAGCTGATGTGGCGCGTGCTCGAGGCAGGCAAGGCCGCCGGTGAAGAGTTGTGGCGCATGCCGATCAGCGAGCTGCAGAAGGACGCGCTGAGATCCGAGATCGCCGACATGAAGAACTCCGGCGAACGCTGGGGCGGCGCGATCAACGCGGCCTGGTTCCTGCGCGAGTTCGTGGGCAACACCCCTTGGGTGCACCTGGACATCGCCGGGCCGTCTCAGAGCCCGAAAGAGCGCGGCTACTTCGGCAAAGGCGCCACTGGCGTAGGGGTGCGGACCCTGGTCGAGCTGATCCGCAACCGCGCTGTTGAGCTGGAGACGGCACCGCCCCCTCGTCCAAGGTGGCGTAGACGCTCGTCGTAGCGCATCCACCGTTGATTGCTCTCGCGGGCCGCGACGTCCCTCAGGGTTGGTGGAGGGCCACCGGGGAGACGCGCTCCTTGCACGCGACCAGTCGATTGGGAGTCAGCAATCTCGTGTCCCTGTCAACGATCATGGAGCGCGCCGAGTCGGGAGAAGCCAGGGAGGCTAACCTGGCCCTTGTTCGCGCAGTGCTCGACCACACCCAAAACAAGACGGCGGCCGAGCTGAAGGAAGTCAACGAAGTGTTGGCTTCTCTCGAGGGAGGGCTGGGACAGGTGACCTTGACCCCCATGAAAACTTCAGACGGCGCACTGGGCGGCCACGTCGCCAACAGCATCAGCATCTGTCCGTCGCCTTCAATCACGGTACACGGACCTTTCCGAGCGCCAGCGGACGGCCGCGTGCGGCGGATTACTTCGGTCGCTCTATTGGCTGCTGAGCAGCAGAGCATCGAGCTCAAGACTCCGGAGCTTGCGACTACCCTTGTCGCTCACTCAATGCGGACCCCTTTCGCCGCTCGCGTCAGTCAGGGCGTCACCGCGACGTCAACGACCCCGGTCGCGCGGTTCCAGGTGATGCTTCCGTGTTGGAACGTGTTGCGACGACCACCTGGGACATCGTGTTCGTCCGTGATGGGATAGCCGAGCGCACTCGTCTCCCAACCCATCGACATGTACTTCTCCCGAATCGCTCCTTGGATGTTGTGGGCACCCGTCGCGGGGGTCCAGTAGATGGATCCCCGCTGAAAGTGACTCGCGCGGCCGATGCCGTCGCGAATGGGCAGCTCGTTGGAGACACAATCGCCGAGCGGAGACTGCAGTCCCCCGAGCTCGCGATACTTGTCGAGGATGGCGCCCTTCACGTAGCAGTTCGCAGCGTCGGGGTGCGCGATGAAGCGCAAGATCCACTCGTGTTGAAGATCCACGCGCGCCAGAACTTGGATGTTCAAATCACCGGCGGAATTCACGGCGACCAGATCGCGTGTTCCGTCCTTGTAGACCGGGCCGCCGGAATCGCCACCACGCAAGACGCTCGTAGATTGGTAGTCGAACGGAAAACCCAAGGAGGTCCCGTCAGTCACCGTGACAGACGCCTTGTAGAGATCCGTCATGCTGACGCGAGCGTCTTCGTCGCGACCGACGAGGGTCACCGACGTGCCGTTCGCCAGTGGCGTCTGCTGAATGCGTGCATAGGAATTCAGCTGAACGGGCGAAGCGAGGATGAGGATGCCCAGATCATGGATGGCAGGGTTGCGCTTGCCATTGCCACCATCGACGTAGTCCGTGACGTGGCCGGCGACGGTCTGCACATCCGTGTTGCCCGCGTAGGGCGCGCGAACGATCCAATTGCTGGCACCGCCGACGCAGTGACCCGCGGTGACCACCACGCGAGGCGCGACCAGCGAACCGGTGCAGACCCCGTTGGTGTTGGGGCCTTGTGGCCATTGGATGAGAACGCCCTGGGGGAAATCATTGGCGAGTACACCACCAATGACTTCCTGGTCCGCGGCGCCCACGTCTTGATCGAAGGACTGATCCAGGGAGCCGGGACCGCATGCAGAGAGGCTGAGCAGTGCGGCGGAACAGAACGACAGAATTGAATCGAATTTCATGCGGGGCGAAAGATACGCGGCGCGGGTGCTGCACTGACCAATCCGCCCTCGGAGGCTGACGCTTGATCGCGACGCGCCACTTTTCTGGAGGCTTGAGAAAAATCTCCAAGTGCGCGCCGCGACTGGCCAGATTCACCATCGAGGCCTGCTGCCGCGCGCCCGTGAAGGATGTCGTGCTCCATGGAGTCACCCGCGCAACGCGGTGGCGACCTCGTCGTGCACAGCCTTCGCGGCGGCGACGGGATCTTTCGCGGCGTAGATGGGGCGACCGACGACGAGCAGATTCGCTCCTGCTCGGATGGCCTCGGTGGGAGTCTCGACTCGCGTCTGGTCTCCCACGTCAGCGCCCGCGGGACGAATACCTGGAGTGCAGAGAAAGAGTCCATGCGGCTTGAGGCGCGCGGCCTCTTGCGCCGAGCAGACCAGCCCGCCCACGCCCGCGCTTTTCGCGAGTGCCGCGAGTCGACCTGCGAGCGCCGCGGGATCTTCGGAATGCCCTGTCGCGATCACGTCAGCCGCGGAGAGAGAGGTCAGCACCGTCACCGCGAGAATCGTCGGCGCCGGCAAGCCCTTCGTTGAAGCGCCTGTCCGCGATCCCGCGACGGCCGCTTTGAGCATCGACTCGCCACCTTGGGCGTGGACGGTCAAGAAGCTCACACCCAGCGCGCCCGCTTTCGTCGCCGCCAGCTCGACCGTGTTCGGAATGTCGTGCAGCTTGAGATCGAGAAAGACCTTCGCGCCTTGCGAGGTGAAGCGCTCGACGGCGGCGGGCCCGTGCCCGACGAAGAGGGACAGGCCAACTTTCACGACCCCAACGTGGTCCTTGATTCGA